>JBBSAN010000275.1:0-8175 GCA_038252265.1 Chloroflexia bacterium | reverse complement strand
TGGGGCTGCTTGGTCGCTGCCGACGATCCCGATTCTAGCCTGAGCACCACGGACCACAAAGAAGATCCTTCGCTGCGCTCAGGATGACAGCCTGGGTAAGGCAAAATCCCGTATGTAGCGAAGGATCTTGATCGGCGCGAGCCTTACCCCAGCGGCGAGATCCAACTGACCGGCTTGCTGGGGGTGCGGGCATCTTCCCCGGCGGCCACACGTTTGACCGTGGTGACTACCTCGCGGGTCCACTCGACGGCGACGACGGGGCAGCCCAGTTCGGCCTGGAGCGTGTCGAACGTCCACTCGTCCAGGGTGCGGATGCCACCGAAGTCGAACATGCGGCGGGGCAGGAAGACCACATCGGCGGGCAGGTGCGGGCGCAACGCGGTCACCACATCGTTGCCCATCAGCAGCCCCGCCGTCGTTACCTGCGCCCCCAGGGACGTGTTCTCCACCACCAGCAATTCCAGGTCGAGATTGGGGATGGCCTGGATCGGCGCAAGCGCCTCCTGAAGCACGCCCCCGGCCAGAGTGCCGGTCACGGCCAGGGCGTGGACCGGGCGGGGGAGCGCATCGGGCAGCTTGCGTATCGTCCGCGCCGTCTCGTCCTGAAACTTGCGGACCATGCCCACGCCGTTTTCGAGTTGCGCGAAGCCGTCGTATTGCCGCGCGGCGGGCATCGGGCGGTTGGCGAGCAGGTAGAACTCGTCGGACGGGTAGGCGAAATTGATCCCGGTCGTGGCCCGCAGGCGATGCTGCCAGCCCTCGATCTGGTCGAGCACGGGGCCGACTTCTTCCGGGTAATAGGAGCGCAGGGCCGCATCCAGCCAACGCTTGCGGTGGCGGGTCAGGCCGACCGGGACGGCGCTCACCGACAGGACGTTCGGCCACAGTTCGGCCAGTGCGCCAATGCTCTCGTCCAGCGCCGCGCCGTCGTTGATGCCGGGGCAGAGGACGAGCTGGGTGTGCGCCTGGATGCCCATGTCGGCCAGGCGGCGCAGTTGGGGCAGAATTTCGGGGGCGCGGGGGTTGCCCAGCAGGCGGCGGCGCAGAGCTGGGTCGGTGGCGTGGACCGAAACATAGAGCGGGCTGAGCCGTTCTTCGCTGATCCGCATCCAGTCCTGCTCTTTGAGATTGGTCAGGGTGATGAAGCCGCCATACATGAAGCTGTAGCGGTAGTCATCATCCTTGATGTCCAGGCTGGTCCGCAAGCCCGGCGCGTTCTGATCGACAAAGCAGAACGGGCAATGGTTGTTGCAACGCTTGATGCCGTCGAACGTGGGGTCAAAGAAGCCCAGCCCCAGGTCCTGGTCAATGTCTTTGACCACGGTGAGCCGCAACGGTTGCCCGGCGCGCTGCACCTCCACCTCAACTTCTTCCGCCGCCGCGTGGAACTGCACCGCCACGATGTCCTTGACCGGCTGGCCGTTGACTGCGATCAGGAAGTCGCCGGGGATGATCCCCGCCAGCGCCGCCGGGCTGCTCGGCTCGACCGTCTCTATCCGCCCCTTCGATTTATGCTGCATAACCTCTTATTACCCCTGTTCCGAACAAAAACAAATGCTCTCTCAAATACGGTGCGTAGTGCGTAGTGCGTAGTGCGTATTTTCTTAACGAAGGATTACGCACTACGCACTACGCCCTACTCGCTCATGGGCCGCGAGTCGGCCAGGCGCAGGGCTTTGGCCCAGGTCGCCAGGCGGCTCGACACATGGATCAGCGGCGAACTGAGCGCGCCACCGACCTGGCCCGCCCGCAAGCTCGCCAGGAACTCGGCGGGCGTGGCGAACGGCGGCATCGCCACGTAGGCCCGGCCCACCTCCCACAGCGTGTGAGCGTCGGACCCGGCGCTCATCGCCAGCCCATGCTCGCTGGCGAACTGGCGGGCGCGGGTGTTATCCTCGGCAAAGGTGGTGCGGGCGTTGAACACCTCGACGGCATCCACCAGCCCGGCGGCGACCAGCCGTTCCAGGGCCGGAGTCTGGAGGCGGCTGCTGTTGCGGGCGCGGTCGAACGGGTGCGGGACGCCGACGATGCCGCCCTGATCCTTGATCCGCCGCGCCGTCTCTTCGGGAGTCAACCCCTTCGGGATCAGCGCGTGCAAAAACCAGCCGATGATCTCGCCCTCGCTGGTTTTCACCTCTTCGCTGGGCACCACCATGATCGGCAAGCCCGGCAAGCGCGACAGGGCCAGCGCATTCGCCAGCCCGTTGTGGTCGGTGACGCACAGCGCCCCCAGCCCCCGCGCCGCCGCCGTCTCGACCAGGGAGCGCGGGTTGTTCAGCGAGTCCTTCGACAGCCGGGTATGGCTGTGCATATCCACTTTCCAGAGCCGGTCTGTCACCCTTTGCACACTCCTGGCTACGATTACAAACTACAGCTATCTATTATACCAGAAAAGTGGGGAAAGCAGAAACGAGTTTTCAGTGGTCAGTGGTCAGTGGTCAGTGGTCAGTGGTCAGTGGTCAGTGGTCAGTTGCCAACGTTCAACCGCGCCCTCTGATTTCTGACTTCTGACTTCTGTTTTCTCGTCCTGCTTGACATGCTCCCGGCGCGTCGGTACAATAAAACGATCACACTGATGAAGAGGGGTTGACAATAGAGCATGGCACTTACGCTGGGAATTTGCGGGCTGCCCAAGAGCGGCAAGACGACGTTATTTAATGCGCTGACCGGCAGCCAGGCGCAAACCTCGGCCTTCGCCACGGGCGGCGACGAGCCGAACATCGCGATGGTCAAGGTCCCCGATACGCGGTTGGACGTGCTGACGACCATGTTCCGCCCGAAAAAGACGACTCCCGCCGAGGTCAAATACTTCGACCTGCCCGGCCTGAGCAAAACCGCCGACCCAAGCAGCGCCCGCACCGAGGGGCTGAGCCGCCAGTTCCTGGGGCACATCGCCACCGCCGAGGCGCTGGTGATCGTGCTGCGCGCCTTCGAGAGCAGCAGCGTGCCGCCCCCCGAAGGCGGGGTAGACGCGATGCGCGACCTGGAAACGATCACCCTGGAGTTCCTGTTCAGCGACCTGGGCATCATCGAACGGCGGGTGCAGCGGCTCAAGGCCGAGATCGGCAAGACGCGCACCACCGAGCGCGCCGCGCAGGAGCGCGAACTGGCGACCCTGGAACGGCTCCAACCCCTGCTGGAAGGGGGGACACCCCTGCGCCAGATCGACCTCAGCGAGGAAGAAGAGCGCGACATCCGCAACTATGGCTTCCTGTCGGCCAAGCCGTGGCTGATCGTCTTCAACCTGGGCGAGAACAACCTCGACGGCGGCGATGCCCTGGTGGCGGCGGCGCGGGCCAAGTACCCCGATGCGGGCGTGGCGACCGTGGCCGTGGCCGCGCAGTTGGAGATGGAAATCGCGCAGTTGCCGCCCGCCGATGCTGCCGAGTTCCGCGAGAGCCTCGGCCTCGGCGCGTCCCCCCTGCCGGAGGTGATCGAGCGCTCCTACGAGTTGCTCGGCCTGATCAGCTTCCTCACCGCCGGGGCGGACGAGGTACGGGCCTGGACGATCCGGCGCGGCACGCTGGCTCCGCAGGCCGCCGGGGCGATCCATAGCGACCTGGAACGCGGCTTCATCCGCGCCGAGGTAATCAGCTACACCGATCTGGTCGCCGCCGGGGGCATGGCCGAAGCGAAAAAGCGCGGCACCTTCCGCATGGAAGGCAAAGCCTACGTCGTCAAGGACGGCGATGTGGTGAACATCCTGTTCAACGTGTAATAGATCACCACAGAGACACGGAGAACACGGAGTCGGGTCTCTGTGTTCTCCGTGTCTCCGTGGTATTACACTGCGTCCTTGACAAGGCCCCGCAGCGTTTGCTATTGTAGACCCACACCAGACGATCCTCAGGGGAGTGGGCGTACCAGTATCTAGTCAGACGAGGGAATTCTTTGGACATCTCGCAACCTCCGGCAGCTATAGGTCCGGCAAGCTCCGCCGTGTTGGAAATCGGCATCTTGACGATGGGCAAACCCACGCTGAGCATGGCCCTGACCAGCGTCCTGCTCCAGGAGCCGCGCAACCTGCGCATTCATATCGTGGATACGTCCGACCGCCCGGTGATCCACTCCGAAGATTTCAGTTCGGCCATGCGCCTGGCCTTCGACCGGGGCATCACCTGCACCTACGAGCACAGCCGCGAGCGCAACCGAGCCTTCAGTGCCGGACGCCGGGCCTTGCTGGACGCGCTGAACGGGCCGCATATTTGCTTCATGGATGACGATGTGGTGCTGCCCGGCAGCGCGCTGCGCCAACTGACCGCCTTCATCAACGCCCACCCCGACTACGGCTATCTCGCCCCGGTGGTCAAAAACGCGGCCCCGCTCCGCAACGTTCTGGGCAGCCGCATCCAGTTCTCGCCCGGCACCGTCTTCCGGCAAGATGCGGTGGTCCGCAAAATCCTGCTCGACTATTATTCCAGCACGACGGACGTGCTCGACAAGCAGAAGTCCAGCGAGAAAGTCTGGGAGATCGGCTTCCTGACCGAATTGTTCCCCATGCTGGGTCGCCCCGGATACGCCCAGCCCGACAACGTAATCTATCACCTCGACTACCACGAGCGCCCCAACTGGGAGTTGATGCGCGAGGACCTGCTGAAGGCCAGCCGCCGCAAGGCGCAAGAGCTAGTCACGCGCCACGCCGGGGCGGTGACACCGCTGCTGACGCCGCTCAGCGGGCCGAAGCACTAGTGGGGGATAGTGACGAGGTTTAAGGTTTGAGGTTTGAAGTGTGAGGTTTGAGATCGAAACCTTGAGGACTTACCACCTCAAACCTTAAACCTCACACCTCACACCTCAAACCTTCGCCAGGAAGGTTGTATGTCGAAGAAACTGATCGCCGTCGCCGGGGTGCTGATCAGCATCGTGGCGCTCTGGTGGGCGCTGCACGATATTGATTTCAGCAAGGTGGGCGAGGCCCTGACGCACATCCAGTGGGGATGGTTCCTGCTGGCGGTGCCGCCGTGGGTCTTTACCTTCTGGGCCAAAGTAGCCCGCTGGCGCTTGCTCTATCACCCCGACGAAAAGCGGGTGAGCCAGAGCCATCTCCTCTCCGCGCTGATGATCGGCTACCTGTTCAACACGATCCTGCCGCTGCGCACCGGGGAACTGGTGCGGGCCACGGTGATGCGGCTGACCGAAAAGCAGCCTATCGCCCGCACCCTCTCGACGATCCTGGTCGAAAAGGTGCTGGACACGATGACGCTGGTGCTGGGGCTGGGGCTGATCCTGCCGTTCATCGAGATCCCGGAGGGGCTGAAGACCCCGGCGATCATCAGTGCGGTCTTGTTCAGCGCGCTGTTCGTCGTGGCCCTCGGCGGGGCGCTCTGGCCCGGCCCGGCCAGGCGGATGCTGGAAACCGTGCTGCGGCCCTTCCCCGCCGGGTTGAGCGGGCGCGTGCTGGGCATCGCGGATAGCGTGTTGACCGGGCTGGCCCCGCTGCGGTCTCGCGCTGTCGCCCCACGCATCGCCGTCTGGTCGCTGTGTGCCTGGATCTTCAACGTCGTCAGCATCTATTGCCTCCTGATCAGCTTCGGGCTGTTCCTACCGCCGACCGCCCCGGCGCTGGTGGTCATCGCCACCAACCTGGGCATGGCCGTACCGTCGGCTCCCGGCTATGTTGGCCTCTATCACAGCGTAGCGAAGCAAACCCTGATGGTCTTCCCGCCCCATGACCCCGACCTGGCCTTTGCCGTGGCGGTGGTGCTCCATGCGTTCGGCTTCTTGCCGCTGGCGGTGGCCGGGGCGGTGGCCCTGGTGCGCGAGGGCTTGAGCTTCAGCAGTTTGCAGTCCGGCACCGCGATCGCTGCCGAGCCCCCGCTACCGACTCCGCTGAGGCCGCAATGAGTCCACTACTGCCCCCGGCATGGCTGGTCGGGGCGCTGGTGCTCCTCGGCGTGGGGCTACTGGGAGCATGGTGGTGGGCGCGGGCGGTGCCCGGTCGCCCGGCGCGGCACCTCGATCTGCTGGCCCTGACCCTGGTCGGCGGGCTGGTCGTCTTCTTCTTCTGGCGACCGCTGCTCACCGCCAATGTCTACCTGCCGACAGGCGGCGGCGACCTGGCCTCCTTCTTCTATCCCCTCTATACCTTCATCCACCGCAGCGTGCAGGAAACGGGGCAACTGCCCCTCTGGAACCCTTACGCCTTTTCCGGTGCCCCCCTCGCCGCCGATGTGCAGAGCGGGCTGTGGTATCCGCCCAACTGGCCTTTCTGGTTCGGCCTCCCGGTGCCCGCGTTCGGGGCCGACTTCGTCGGTGATCTGCACCGCACCTACGCCGTCATCGAATGGCAGGTGATTCTCCACTATGCCTGGGCGGCGCTGGGCATGTATATCTGGCTGCGTGACCTGCGGCTCTTGCGGCTGGCGGCGCTGGCGGGCACAGCGGCGTTCGCCTTCTGCGGCTTCATGGCCGCGCACCTGGGCCACATGCCGATGATCTTCGCCGCCGCGTGGCTGCCCTGGAACCTCTTGCTGGCGCGGCGGGTCATCGTGGGCCGTTCCTGGGGCTATACGCTGCTCCTGGGGGTGACACTGGGCCTGACCTTCCTGGCCGGGCACCCGCAGACGTTCCTCTATGAAGGGCTGGTGGTGGCGCTGTACTGGGGCTGGCTGGAATGGGACCACCGCCACGACCCGATCCGCCCCGTCGCCGCCCCGCCAGGGGCCACCCGGTCGCAAGTCTGGCGCACCTGGCTGGCCGCACCCATCGTGGGGCGAGTGGCGCAGCCCCTGCTGGCGGCGGCGATCACGGCGGGGTTGGGCATGGTCCAGTTTCTCCCCAGCAACGAACTGGCGGCGCAATCCGTCCGCTCGGCCATCTCGTGGGATGAGGCGGGGCAGTTCGCGCTGGAGCCGGTCGGTCTGCTGGGGCTGGTGTTGCCCCGCGTATTCGGCCCCAACCCGACGAGCTACTGGGTGCCCTGGCAAAGCACCGAAACGTGGGGCTACCTGGGCGTGGTGGCGCTCTTGCTGGCCGGGCTGGCCCTGGCCCTGCGCCGCGACCGGATCACCGGGTTCGCTGCCGTGCTGGGCGCGCTGGCCCTGCTCCTGAGCCTGGGGCCGTTTACCGCCTTGTTCTCCATCCTGCACGGCCTGACCCCCGGCTTCGACCGCTTCCGGGGCGCGGGTCGCCTCCTGCTCGAAGTGGGCCTGGCGACGGGCCTGCTGGCCGCGCTGGGGCTGGACCGGGTGGTGCGGCTGTTGGGGGATTTTAGATTTTGGATTTTGGATTTTGGAGAGGGATCAGGGATCAAGGATCAGGAATCTGCCAATGGGGGGCCGGGAGTCGGGAGCCACGAACCACGCATGGATGCCGGGGCGACACAGACCGCCGTCCAAAATCCAAAATCCAAAATCCAAAATCCCGCGCCCCATTCCGCACTCCGCATTCCGCATTCCGCATTCAAGAGGGCGCTGTGGGGGCTGGCGGCGCTGACGGCGGTGCTGGTGGGGTTTGTGGGGCCGCTGTTCAACGGGCTGTTTCTCAGCGGCATTTCGATGGAGCGGGCCGCGCTGGTGCTCAACGATCTGAACCTGGGCATTCTGTGGGTCGGGCTGGTGACGGGGCTGCTCTGGCTGGCCGCCGGGCGACGGCTGGGGGCGACGGCGCTGGGGCTGGCCCTGGCCGGGCTGCTGGTGGCCGATCTGTTCGCCCCCAACGCGGCCTTCAACCCGACCACCACCGACCTGACCACCGGCTATCAAAATGCCGCCCTGATCGGCCAGCTCTACAACAAGGGCACCGGGCGCGGCACCACCTACCGGATCGACAGCGACACCGGGCAGGTGATCAGCGGCTGGCAGCCGTCCACCGGGGTGCTGATGGAGGTGCCCGACGCGGGGGGGCTGTACAACCCGCTGACCCTGCAACGCTACGACCGGGTGTGGCAGCGGGTGAAGACGCCGCTGGAGAACGCGCCCGATGGGGTCAAGGACAATCGCAACAGCGTCTGGTACGACCTGCTGAACATCCGCTATACCGTCGCCATTTCGGACGACCGGCCCCTGGGCAACAAGTTCCATGAGGTAGACTCGAACGCCGCGGGGGTGCGGCTGTACGAAAACAGCAACGTGCTGCCCCGCGCCTGGGTCGTCCATGATACCGTAGTCGTCCCCAGCAGCGAAGAGCAGTTCACCCGGCTCGACCGGCTGGATGTGGACCCGCGCCACACGATAG
>JBBSAN010000274.1:0-8219 GCA_038252265.1 Chloroflexia bacterium | reverse complement strand
GCCCGAGGGTGCTGGTGGCCCAGATTTCGCCGCCGTGGGCGCGCACCAAGTGTTTGGCAACGGCGAGGCCCAGGCCGGTACCTCCTTCGCCACCCGCCGTTCGCGCTTTGTCCACTTTATAGAACCGCTCAAACACGCGGGGCAGGTCTTCCGCCTCGATGCCGATGCCCGTGTCGCGCACGCAGATCGCCACGCCGCCGGGGTGTGGCTCGGCCCAGACCGTCACCTGCCCTTGCGGCCCGGTAAATTTGATCGCGTTATGAATCAGATTGCGCAAGACCTGTTCGATGCGGATCACATCCACCCGCACCGGGGGCAGGGCCGGATCGGGCGGCGGCACGATCAGCGCGATCTGCTTGCGCTCGGCCATCGGCTCCAGGCGGCTGACCACGTCGGCAATTAATGCACCGACCGGCACCTCCTGAAGATGCAAGGTCAGTTCGCCCGATTCGATCCGCGATAGCTCTAATAATTCCTGCACCAGTTGGGTCAGATCGTCCAACTCGACCTGCATCCGTTGCAGGAACGGTTGCACGGCGTCGGGGTCGTCATAGACGGCGGTTTCCAGCGTCTCGACCAGCAGCTTGATCGCCGTCAGCGGGGTCCGCAACTCGTGCGAGACGTTGGCGACGAAATCGCGGCGGGCACGCTCCAGGTAGCGGAGTTCGGTCACATCCTGCAACACGACCAGCCCCGCTGTGCCGTAGGCGTCGGTGGCGGGCACGGCGGTGAGGGTGGCGACCACCCGGTAGTGGCCCACGGTGGCCTCGACCTGGGTGCTGGTGCCCGGCTGGGCCAGGGCGGCGCGCAGGGCGGCATGGAGTTCGTGGTCGCAGGCGATCTGGATGAAGGAGCGGTGCAGCGCGGTGGCCGGGGTCACTCCGAACAGGCGGGCGGCGGCAGGGTTGATGCTGGTGATCTCCCCCCCGGCGTTGGTGACCACGATCCCGTTGGACAGGTGGGCCAGCACGGCGGCCATTTCGTTGCGTTCGCTGGTGCGGCGGCGCACGGTGTCGGCCAGCCGCTCGGCCATCATGTTGATTTCTCCGGCCAACTGGCCCAGTTCGTCGGGGGTGGCGCGGTGCGCCCGCGCCGCCAGGTCGCCCATGCCGATCCGCCGGGTGACCTGGCGTAATTCGGTTACGGGCTGGCTGATGCTGCGGGCCAGGAGCAGCGCCAGGCCCACGGCGGGCAGGCTGATCCCCAGGGCGGTGCCCAGCAGGTTGACCCAGAGGGTGGCGCGGGCCTGATCGAGCATCGCATTGGGCAAGGCTACCCGGGCGATGCCGATGATGCGGGCCGAGTCACTGGGTGGATAGATCGGGACGGCCAGGTAGTGGAGGTCGCGCTTGAGTGTGGCGCTAAAGCGGGTGCTTTCCCCGACGCCGGGGACACCGCGCAGGGCCGCCTGGACTTCGGGGCGGCTGATATGGTTGTCCATCACCTGCGGGTTTTGCTCGGAGTCGCCACGCACCACCCCGTCGGGAGCGATCAGCGTGACTCGCGCCCCTAATCCCGCCCCCAACTCCTGGGCCAGGGCTTGAGTCTCGCTCAGGGGGACCGTGCGGGCGAACAGCGGCGCGGCAGCCACGGCCACGGCGCGGGCCTCGCCCAGCAGGCGGGTATGGAGGTCGGCCTCGTAGAGGGTTTCGTTCTCTGCCCCTAGCGCCATCCCCAGCACGCCCACCGTCACCAGCAGCAACAGGACATAGGTGGCCGCCAGCCGCAGGGCAAAGGTGCGGATCATGCCGTTCACCCGCTGCGCGGAGCGGTGGGCGGGCCGAATTTATAGCCCACGCCGTAGACGGTCTGGATGATCTGCGGCTCGGCGGCGTCTGGCTCCAGCTTGGAGCGCAGCCAGCGCACATGCACATCAACGGTGCGGGTGCCGCCCACGAAATCGTAGCCCCACACCCGGTTCAGCAGCACATCGCGGGAAAAGACCTGGCCGGGATGCTGGGCCAGGAAGAGTAGCAGGTCGAATTCTTTCGGCTTGAGCGGGATCGTGTGCCCATCGTGGTGGACGGTGCGCCCCCCCGGATCGATCTCCAGGTCGCCTGTGATCAGGATCGCCGCGGGCGCATCCGCGTGCGGGGGAGCGGGCGTGGGCGGGGGGCCGGCACCATCAGACGATGGCGCGGGGATGGCAGTGCGGCTCCCTTCGATCATGTCGATGCGGCGCAGCATGGCCCGCACCCGCGCCAGCAGTTCGCGCAGGCTGAACGGCTTGGTCAGGTAATCGTCTGCGCCCAGTTCCAGGCCCAGCACTTTGTCGATCTCGCCTTCGCGGGCGCTCAGCATCAGGATGGGCATGGTCAGTTCGCGGCGCACGGCGCGGCACACATCGAGGCCACTCATGCCGGGGAGCATTACATCGAGGATAATCAGGTCGGGCCGCTCGTCGTAGGCCAGGCGTACTGCCGTGGGGCCGTCCTGGGCGATGACCACGCGGTAGCCTTCACGCCGCAGGTTATAGGCTAACGTGTCCACCAGGGTCGGCTCATCATCGACCAGCAGGATGGTCGGTTGCGGTTGTGTCATAGCACCCGCAGTATAGCACGGCGGGCCACGTCGTACAACGCCGAGTGGTCAGTGGTCAGTGGTCGGTGGTCAGGTAGAGGTGACCGAGGGGCCAGCCCATGAGGGTGCAGATCTGTTCCAGGCCAGTGTAGGCGGCTTCTTCCACCGTCGTGGCCTCGTTGGCGGCGGTGGACACGATTCGGAGCAACTGCAATAGCGCCTGCTCGGTCTTGCGGGCCGCCTCTACGCGCTTACGGTCGGCCAGGTAGCGGCTCGCCTGGCGCAGCACGGCGACCCAGAGGCCCAGTAGCAGCGCCAGCGTCAGCCCGACCGTGCCCACCCCCACCAGCGCGGCCTGGCGTTGCTGCTACGTGATTGTGTCGGTGTAGCTCGTCAACGCCACCACGAGGCGGTCACGACCGTCGTGATAGGTCTGTTGCTGGGCGGTATAGGGTGGGCTTGCCAGGAGCTGGCCTGCCAGCGTGATCTGTCCCTCGTGAATCCAGAGGAAAGCCTGGGCATCCATCGTCATCAGCTCGGCACGCGCTGCTGTGTTTTGCTTCACCATCGCCTGCATATCCGCGCGGAGATCCACCCCCCCCACTTCACGGAGCGCCGCGTTTACCTGCGGGTCCAGGTTCTGGTACGCTTGCTCCCACAGCGAGTCGCCGGTCGCTGCCGTCAGGCGCACCGCCAGCGTTTGTATCTCCGCCCCGTGGTTGATCAGGCTGCTCAACTCCTGGAGGCGGCTGATCTGGTTGAAGCCTTGCACCGTGCTACGGTAGGTATCCCAAACGTTCCAGGCGGCTGTGGTGAGCAGCAGCAGAGTGATCACAAATGCCGCTGCCAAGAGCTTCATCGGGGAGAAATAGGTGAAAAGGCGCAAACGTGGGATCATATATTAGACCTTATCGGCAATAGTGAAATCACGAGGACGCGCTAACCAGCGCCACGATCGCTCCAGCTTAATCCCGATAAGGTCTATTACCCCTGGCGGATTAGCGGATGTTGAGCAATCGTTGTTTTACTTGGGTGTTATAGGGCTACTAACCAATTTTAAGGCGAAACCCCGGAGCTTAACAGTCCTGCCAGCCCATGCTTATCCCGGAGGATCGTCCCTACTTCACCCGCCTTTAGGCCTGATATGGTCGGGTCTCGCCGATCTGTGCCGAACCGGCAAGGTGGGGACCAGTGGTTAGCTCTGTGGCCCCGGCGCGGCGGCCAGATGGTCCAGCAACCGTCCCCAGTAGCGCAGGCTGGTGTGATAGTCGGCCAGCCGGATATGCTCGTTCGGCGCATGGAGGGCCGACCCGGCATAGCCCGGCCCACAGATCCGCGCGGTGGGAATGCCTAACTCTTGCGCCACCAGGGCGAAGGGGCCACTACCGCTGCTCAACGGCTCGACCACGGCCCCGCCGGGCACCAGGGTCTCCCACACGGCGCGGGCTTGCTGGACGAAGGGGTGGTCCACGGGCGTCTTGCCGGGCCGGTGGCCGCCCAGCACCACGATCTCCACATCGGTGAAGCCCCGGCGATCCAGGTGGGCGCGCAGCAGGTGGCGCATCGCCTCTGGCGTCTGGTCTGGCACCAACCGAAAGTCCATCTTGACCAGGGCGGTGCCGGGCACGATCGTTTTGGAGCCGGGACCGCCGTAACCGCTGGTGAACCCGGCGATGTTGGCCGTGGGGGCGAAGAGCCGGGCGGCCAGCACCTCCCGGCCCTGGCGGTCGCCTTGCCAGCGGGTCAGGCCATATTCGGCGGCCAGGGCGGCGGCATCGAAGGGCAGGGCGGCGGCAGCGGCCAGGTCTGCCGCGCCGGGCGGCACCACCAGCGTGTCCAGGCCGTCCAGCGTGATCCGCTCGTCGCGGTCCTGGATTGTTGCCAGGGCCTGCACCAGCCGCCAGGCCGGGTTGGGCACGATGCCGCCATCGCGGGAATGGGCGTCGCGGCGGGCACCCCGCGCCCGTAGCTCGACGTAGAGCAGCCCCTTCTGCCCGCAGCAGATGATCGGCTGATCGGCCTCGTTGCGCGTGCCGTTTTCCCAGGCGCAATAATCGGCCTCCAGCCGGGCGGCGTGGGCGTGGACGACGGCGGCCAGGTGGGGGCTGCTGACCTCTTCCTCGCCCTCGATCAGCCAGCGCAGGCGTAGCGATAGCGGCCCCAGCGTGGCCTGGTGGACGCGGATGGCCTGGATCCGGGCCAGCAGATCGCCCCGGTCGTCGGCCACGCCCCGGGCATAGAGCTTGCCGCCGCGGATGGTCGGCGTGAACGGTGGGCTGGCCCACTCGTCCAGCGGCTCCGGCGGCTGCACATCGTAGTGGTTGTAGAGCAGCAGGGTGCGCGGCCCGGTTCCCAGTTCGGCCAGGATCACCGGGGCACCGTCGGGCACCGGCACGATCTCGACCTGGGCACCCAGGTCCAGCAAGTGGCGTTGCACCAGGGCCACGCTTTCGGCCAGGCCGATCCGCTGGGCCGTGATGGCGGGTTGCGCGCAAAACGCCTGTAGTTCCTGGACAAAAGCAGCGAAGTGATCTTCGATATAGCGGTCATACGCTTGAAAGTCGGTAACCATAGAGATCCTCCTGAGGGTGTGAGCAGGGGTAAGAGCGCCTAACAAAACCCGATAGATGGCACGAGTTTTGATGTAGTCGTAACGTGGCTAAACCACGGGGGCGGACCCGCGCCTTCCGCGAGGAACGTAATCTACGGACGAAAACGATGGCTACGCAGGTCCATCACGGAAGGCGCGGGTCCGCCCCAGAAAAAGGAGTTGTCTGGTCATGCCGGAGCCGATCATTCGCACAGAACACCTTTCCCGCTCGTTTGGGGCGGTCAACGCGGTCGATGATCTCTCCCTGGAGGTGCCGGCGGGAATCGTCTTTGGCTTTCTCGGACCCAATGGGGCGGGCAAAACAACGACCATCCATCTTTTGCTTGGTCTGCTGGAACCAACGCGGGGTCAGGCCCGTGTCCTCGGCTTCGATACCCGTACACAGGCCGATGAAATTCGCGCCCGTAATGGGGCGCTGCTCGAATTTGCGGGACTCTACGAGCGCCTGAGCGCCGAAGACAATCTCGATTTTTACGGGCGCATCTACCACATGCCTGCGCCTGATCGCCGGGCGCGTAGCAAAGAACTGCTCACCCACCTCGATCTATGGGACCGGCGTAAGGATCTGGTGGGCACGTGGAGCCGGGGCATGAAACAAAAACTCGCGGTCGCCCGGGCGCTCTTTCACCACCCGCCCTTGATCTTCCTGGATGAGCCGACCGCCGGGTTTGATCCGGTGGCGGCGACGGCCTTGCATCAGGATCTGGCTAGCCTGGTCGGGCGTGAAGGGGTGACGGTCTTCCTCACCACGCATAATCTGACCGAGGCCGAAAAGCTCTGCGCCCAGGTCGGAGTGATTCGGCAGGGAAAACTGCTGACGGTAGGCAACCCTGATGAATTGCGGATGCGGGCGGGCGGTCCCCAGGCCGAGATTGTGGGGGAGGGCTTCACCGAGCAAACCCTGGCCTTGCTGCGCGAGCGTGCGGACGTAGCGCATGTCGAACTACATGGGGGTCATCTAACCATTGAGCTGCGCGGATCGAGCCGGATCGCCCCGCTCGTCCGCTTGATTGTGCAATCCGGCGGAGAGGTTGAGGAAGTGCGGAGGGGCAAGGCCAGCCTGGAAGATGTTTTCCTGACCCTGATGGAGGAAGAAAACAAATGAGTGACCTCTGGACCATGTTGTGGAAAGAATCGAAGGACCAACTCTTCCAGGGGGGATGGGCGCAATGGCTACGCTCGCTGATCATGATCGGCGTTGTGGGGGTCGCTCTCCCGTGGCGCGCCGGGGCGCAATGGCTTGCGCTTCCTCCCGGCGTGATGCTGGCGGTACTCTTGATCCCGTTTATCTTTATCATCAGTTTTATTGGCGATGCCATCGCCGGAGAGCGGGAGCGCCATACACTGGAAACGTTGCTGGCTACGCGGATGCCGGATCGCGTGATTCTGCTGGGGAAGCTAATCGTGACGGTCGGCTATGCCTGGGGCATGGTGCTCGTCGGCCTGTTGCTTGGCCCGGTTGTAGTGATCCTGTCTAATGGGGTTGGGTCGGAGAGCGGGGTGTTCTATCATCCTTTGGAGCTATTCCTGGAAGTGCTCGCTTTGAGTCTGCTGGTCAGTCTCCTGGCGGCCAGTGCAGGCGTGCTGATATCGCTGCGTGTGGCAACGGTGCGGCAGGCGCAGCAAATCTTGATCACTGGCCTGACCGTACTCATCTTCGCATTTCTCTTCGCGCTAAGCGCATTGCCCCCGGACCTTTTCTCCTCGTTGAGCTATTCCCAGATGATGCTCATTGCCATCGCGGTTATTGCCCTACTGGATGCAATCCTGTTTGGATTAGCCCTGGTGAGCTTCCAACGCTCGCGCTTAATCTTGAGTTGATGGGGTATCCCATGCATCTGCCTGGACGAGAAATGTTCCGCTGCTAGACTGTTGATTGCACGCTGATCAAGGGCGTGGCGGGCCGTCGCCGCACGTTGCCTAGTGATGGTTTTGTTGGGCTGTGCCTGCCGAGAGATCGCGGACTCCCCACCAGGGCGCACCCAGGGGCGCGCCTCTACCGAGCAGCGGTCCTGTCCAGAATACCATGAACGCGGCCTGCACGCGGCGCTTGTGCTATAATCCCAGTGCGACCGGACCAGTGCGCTGGTATGCCTGTGTACCACAGGTACGCACGTACATCAGGAACAGGGGCAAGCTCCATTGACGATACAGGCTGACGATCTCCCGCACTCCCCGTCCATGCCCGGCGTGGCAGCGGCAGGGGCGGCCCACGACCAGCACCGCGCCGCCCGGACGCTACGGCGGGCCAGGGCGGTGTTGAACCTGGCGATGCAGGCGGGCGAGATCATGCTCCGCAGCGGGGCCGAAACGACCCGTGTCGAGGAAACGGTCAACATCCTCGTGCGCGGGTTCGGGCTGGCCCAGAGCCATTGCCTGGTCACGCCAACCGGGATCTACCTGTCGGTGGACGATGCGCGGCTGGGGCACCCGGTCACGCTGGTTCATCGGGTGCCGGGCCGCGCCACCCATTACCAGCGCATCGCCGCTATCAACGACCTGTCGCGCCGGGTGCAGGCCGGAACGCTCACGCTCCCCGCCGCGCAGCAGGAACTACGCCGCATCGCCCGCGCCGCCGACCCATACCCGCTGTGGCTCTGGCTGGCAGCGGGGGGCGGATCGACCGCGGGGGTGGCGGTGCTGCTGGGCGGCGATCTGTTCGACATCGCGCCCGCCTTCGCCGGGACCGTGCTCGTCTTGCTGATGACGACGCTACTGGCCCGCAGTCGCATCCCCGCCATCTTTGGTGACTTTGGCGGAGCGGCCCTGGCGAGCGCCATCGCCCTCGGCCTCTTGCGGTTGGGGCTGCCGATCCATGCCGGGCTGGTGATCGCGGGGGGGATCATGAAGCTGGTGCCGGGGGCGGCGCTGCTGACCTGCGTGCAGGACGGCATTTCGGGCAACCTGTTGAGCAGCGGGGCGCGCGGCCTGGAAACGATGCTCAAAGGGGCGGCGCTGGCAAGCGGAGTCGGGCTGGTCTTGAGCGGGGCGGTGGGGCTGGGGTGGACGGTCCCCACCGACACGGGCGGCGGGGCGGTCTGGCAGATCCCGATCCAGGTGGCGGCGGCGGGTGGGGCGGCGGCCTGCT
>JBBSAN010000273.1:0-8220 GCA_038252265.1 Chloroflexia bacterium | reverse complement strand
TCATTGGGCAGCGCCATATCCTACAAGGGGCATTGGTGTTGATGACCGCGCCTCAGCAAACCGCCCCTGGCATTTGCCAGGGGCGGTCTTTGGTTGCGCTGCGTTGCAGCGACGGCGGATCTAGCCCGCCAGCACGCGCCCGATGCGCTCGATGGCTGTCGTGATATCCCCCTCCTCGATGCCGTAGTGGGTGACGAGGCGCACCACCTGGGGATCGGTGGGGGCGAACAGTACCCCGGCGGCGGCAGCAGCCTCGGTCAGCGCGTCGGCGGTCAGGCCGGGCTGCGTCACGCGGGCGTAGACCATATTGGTCTGGACGGCGGACCGATCGATCGCGAGGCCGGGCAGGGCGGCCAGCCCCGCAGCGAGGCGGCGGGCGTTGGCGTGGTCCTCGGCCAGGCGGTCCACCATCGCGGTCAGGGCGACGATACCCGCCCCGGCCAAGACCCCCACCTGGCGCAGCCCCCCGCCGACCATCTTGCGATTGAAGCGGGCGCGGCGGATAAAGGCGCGTGGGCCGCACAGCATCGAGCCGACCGGCGCGGCCAGCCCCTTGCTCAGGCAGAACATCACCGTGGTCGCCTCGCGGGCCAGATCGGCGGCGGGGACCCCGCAAGCGATGGCGGCGTTGAAGATGCGCGCCCCGTCGAGGTGGATCGGCAGGTCGTGGGCGCGGGCGATGGTGCCCAGCGCGGCCATGTAGTCGGCGGAGAGCGGCACCCCGCCGCAGCGGTTCTGGGTGTTCTCGATACAGAGGAGCCGGGTTGGGGGGTAATGCTCGTCCACCGAGCGGATCGCGGCGACCACCTCGTCCAGGTCGAGCGTGCCGTCGGGGCGGTTGGGGAGCGTGCGGTAGGCGATGCCGCCGAGGGCCGACGCGCCGCCTGCTTCGGCGTGGAAAATGTGCGCCTCGGTGCCGACGATGATCTCATCGCCCCGCCCGCAGTGGGTGAGCAGGGCCACCAGGTTACCCATCGTGCCGCTCGGCACGAACAAGGCCGCCTCTTTACCCAGCATTTCGGCGGCCAAGCCTTCCAACCGCTGCACGGTGGGGTCGTCGCCAAACACATCGTCGCCCAACTCCGCCTCGACCATCGCCTGCCGCATCGCCGGGCTGGGCTGGGTGACAGTGTCGCTGCGCAGGTCTATACCGGGGGTCGCCATGACGATCTCGCTTTCCGGGGCCGGGGATTATGCTTTGTTGTTCAGGCCGTCCTTACTGATCTGCGTGGGGTCCACTTGCAATGGGACGCTTTCGTCGCCAGTGGGGCGGCAGAACCGGGCCACCATATCCAGCAACTGGTCCAGGGTGAACGGCTTGGCGATCACATAGGGGAACTTGCGCTCACGAAAGGCGCGGGTTTCGGATTGCGCGGTGAGGAAGACCACCGGCACGTTACTTGCGTCGCTATCTTCCTGGAGAATGTCATAAATCTGGATGCCGCTCAGACCCGGCAAGCCGACATCGAGGAGAATGAGGCTGGCGTGTACCGACTTGATCACTTCGATGGCCCGCGCACCGTCGTTCACCACCACTGCCTGGTAATCCGGCTCGGCGTTGAGCGTCTCTTTGATCAGGTCGGCGATTGGCTCGTTGTCTTCCACAACGACAATCGCTTTTTTCTCTACGTTCTTTAGATCCACGATTGGCTCGCTGCCTTCCGCTACGCCAACCGCTTTGTTCTCTGCGCCCTGCTGTTCCATGATCTACCCCGCTTCGATTCCCCAGTGTCTTTTAGTTTGTAACGGCTAGCGCGTGGTGATTGTTATTGTCATTGGTTCCGATTCGTTGCCTGCGCGGTCAACGGCGATCGCACCGAGCAGGTGGCGACCGGGGCCGAGGCTGGCCGGGTCCACCCGGAGGGACCAGGGCGCGGCGCTCCGCCCCCCCAGCGGGTGGCCGTCGGCGGTGAAGCGCACGGAGGCCACCCCATAATTGTCTTGGGTTTCGGCCTGAATGATAAAGCGCTCGCCGGGGGCGAGATCGCTGAAGTCGGCAGGATCGGCAGGCCAGGCGATCCAGGCGACCGGCGGTATGTTGTCTACCGTGACCCGGTTCACGATAGCCTGTTCGCCGCCACCCGCCAGCAACAGGGTCAGGCGCACGGTGTACACGCCGTCCAGCCCGGCAGTGTCCCAGGTGCCCAGCGTGCGCGAGTCGGGGGCCGCGCTGCCGCTGCCCAGCCGGGTCCAGTGCGTGGGGGTGGCCCCTTCGCCCACTTCCAGCCGGTAGCCGCTCACGCCCCGGCCCCCGACTACCCCGCTGATCGGGACGGCACCCCGGACAAAGGCATTCGCTCCCGGCGCGGTGATCGCCCCACTGACCCCCGTCGCGCCCCCCGCCGCACCACAGGCAGGCGCATAGGCCAGCGGAGGCATCGCCCACCCGGCCCCCGCTGCCCAGGTGGCATATTCGGGCGGCAAGACGGCGTAGTCCTGTTCTACACTGGCCCCCGCCGGGCAGTCGGGCGCAGCCAGGAGGGCAGTGGCCGGGTCAATGCGGAGGGCGACGTGCCAGGTGTCGGGCTGGGTGGGGGCAGTGCCCACCAGGAACCACTCGCGCACGCGGTCCGCGCAGGCGGGGCCGGGCAGGAGGCCGGAGAGGGCGCAGATCTCGTGTTGCTCCAGGCCCGGCGGTTGGGGGAACCAGCGTTCCGGCTTGCCCGCATGGATCGTCTCCATCACGTCGTGCCAGATCGGGGCCGCGCCGGTGACGCCGCTGGAGCCGATCATCTGGCTGTTGTCGCTGTTGCCCGCCCAGACGCCGACCACATAATCGGGGGTGTAGCCCAGCGTCCAGTTGTCGCGGTAGTTGGTGGTGGTGCCGGTCTTGACCGCCGCCGGGCGGCTCAGGCGCAGGGCGCTGTTCGGGCCGAAGACGGGGATGCGGGCGTCATTGTCGGACAGGATGTCGCCCAGCAGCCAGGTCACCCCGGCACTGTTCGGCCCGAACAGCGGCGCGGGAGCCGGACGGATGGCCGCATCGGCGGCGGCATCGATCAGTACCCGCCCCGTGCTGTCGCGCACGCGGGTGATGGCGACCGGGGTGAGCGGGCGACCTGCGCGGGCCAGCGCGCCATACACGGCGGTCAGATCGAGCAGGCGGACCTCGCCCCCGCCCAGGGTGAGCGCCAGCCCAAAGCGGCTTTCGTCATCCCAGGTGGTGATCCCGGCGGCGCGGCCTACCCCCGCCAGGGCATGGACGCCGACCTGATGCAGCACGTAGACGGCGGGCACGTTGTACGAGTTGGCGAGGGCCAGCCGCAGCCGTTGCGGGCCGTGGAACACCCGATCATAGTCTTGCGGCTCATAGGTCGTGCCGTTGCCGCCGGGTCCGTCGGGGTAGGTCGTCGGGATGTCGGGGAGGACGGTGGCGGCGGTCATGTCGCCCGCCAGGGCCAGCCCGTAGGTCAGCGGTTTGATGCTGGAGCCGGGCTGCCGGGGGGCCAGCGCCACGTTGACTTCACCATCAATCGCCTGGTCGAAATAATCCGCGCTGCCGACCATCGTGCGGATCTCGCCGCTGGCCGGGTCGATGACGACCACGGCGGCGTTGGTGACGTGCTGATCGGCTACATCCTTCAGCCGGTCGCGGACAATGCGTTCGGTTTCGGCCTGCATGTCGCTGTCGAGGGTGGTTTCGACGGTCAGCCCGCCCGCGATCAGCCGGTCTTTGCCCAGCCGGGCTTCCAGCAAGCTGCGTACATACATCACGAAATGCGGCGCGACGATGGGGAAGCGCTGGGTGGCGAAATGGAGCGGCTCGGCGGCAGCCTGGTCCGCTTGCGCCTGGGTCAGGGTGCCGTGGCGGACCATGCCGTCGAGCACATCGTGCTGGCGGGCGCGGGCGGCGTCGGGGGCGGTGAGGGGGTCATACTGGCTGGGAGCCTGGGGCAGACCGGCCAGCAACGCGGCCTCGGCCAGGTCCAGGTTTTGGACACCTTTGCCGAAGTAGGCGCGGCTGGCGGCTTCGACTCCGTAGGCCACGTTGCCGTAATAGACCTGATTCAGGTACATCTCCAGCACCTGATCTTTGGTGTAGTGCCCGTCGATCTGGTAGGCCAGCACCGCCTCGCGGATCTTGCGCCCCAGCGTGCGCTGCCCGGCCTCCTCGGGCGAGAGGAGGACGACGCGGGCCAGTTGCTGGGTGATCGTGCTGCCGCCCGCCACGATCTGCCCGCTGGTCAGGTTGGCCCACAGGGCGCGGACCAGCCCGCCCGCGTCCAGGCCGGGGTTGTGGTAGAAGTTGTTGTCCTCGGTGGAGATCGTCGCGTCACGCAAGACCTGCGGCACCTGGGCCAGCGGGACGAGGGTGCGCTGCCCGCCTTGCGGGGCGACCAGTTCGTAGAGGAGCTTGCCGTTGCGGTCCAGAATCTGGGTGGAGGCGAAGGCGGCCCGCCCGGTCAGCCCGTCCACCGGCGGCAGGTCGTGCGCGACCCAGGCCACCGCCGTGCCGCCCAGCACAAACGGCAGGAGGAGCACGGCGAGACCAATCGTCCGCCAGCGCCGTTTGCGCGAGGGTTGAGTTTTGAGGTTTGAAGTTTGAGGTTTAATCAGGGGATGGCGAAAGGGTTTCATGGCACACGCTTTATCTCAGACTTCAAACCTCAAACCTCGTCCCGTCTACGGTCCAATCTCGTACAGGGTGGGCTGGTTGCTGCTGCCCACATACAGGCGGCCATTACTGAGGACTGGGTTGTGGACCAACGCCAGGTTGCGGTCCTGGTTGTGCAGATTGACGACTCCTGCGGACAAGCCCGACTGCGCATCCAGCGCGAAGATCCGGCCATCGTTGGTGGCGACATAGAGATAACGCGTGCCGACAACCGGAGGTTCCGCCAGCAGATAATCGTTGCGGGTGCCCACATCCAGCCCGCGCTGGATCCACACCTGCTTGCCCGTAGTTTCGTCGTAGGCCGCCACCTCGCGGTCGCCGCTGACATAGACCGTGGTGTCATGCACCGCCGGGGCGCGAAGATCCCCCTCCAGCGTGGGCATCGCCCACTTTACGCCCCCGCTGCTCTTGTCCAGCCCATAGAGGGTATTGATATTGTCCGTCCCGTGCCCCTCCACCAGTACCGCATCCACCCCCGACACAGGCGGGCTGAGCGGGGTGTTCTGTACACTGGCGTTCCATTCCAGGGCCCCCGTGCGCCGGGTCAGCGCCACAACGCGGACCTCGCCGCTCAGGTAAACGTGGGCCTGGTCCATGACGGGCGGGCGCAGGGTGCCGATAGCGGTCAGGTCTGGCCCGACCCAGCCCGGCGTACCGTCATCCGCGAACATGCTGACCGTCTTGCCCGTCGCCAGGTAGAGGCTCTGGCTCCCGTCGGCGTTCGCCCAAAGGGTCAGATTGCCGCTACTCGTAGCCGTCAGGGGCCGGGTCCACAGGTTGTTGCCATTGGCGAGGTCAACCGCTGCCAGCCCTCCCGCTGTGGCCGCGTAGATGCGCCCCGGCCCCAGGGCGAACGTGCCGGGCAGCAGGCGCGACCCGGTGCCGGGCGCGCCCACCGGCCAGCCCGGTCCCCCGGTCTGGACATCATAGACGGTCAATATCCGGTTCAGCGCGACGACCACCCGGCCCTGCGCCACCAGCAGCCCCCCGTCCGGGCCGCTCCCCGATGTACCAGGGACCAGGGCTTTAACTTTCGCATTGATCAACGGCCCGGCATCCTGCGGAGCGGTGTTGGTGTGGCCGGAATCATGGCCGGGCTGGGCCCAGTCGCCAATGCCGGGTGGCAGCAAGCCCCCGACCGGGACGGTGGCTTGCGGAACGCGGGTGGCAAGCGCCACGGTGGGAACGGGCGTGGGGTCGGTAGGCACATCGGCGGGAACCAGCAACACGTAGGCCGCAAAGGCCACGAGGATCAGCACAAACAACACGCCCATGATCTTGACCACGTTCGTGACGCAGCTTCCGACGCTGGCCGTGGCCGGAGCCGCTGCCGGGGCCGCCGTGCTCCCCACCGCCACGGCCACTTGCGCCCGCCCTGCCGTCCCGGCGTCCACGTCAATGCTGCCCTGGGCGTTGCCTCCCGCCTGCGTGGTGATCGTGACGGTCACATCCTGGGTTTCCCCGGCGCGGCACGTCACCGCCCCCGGCTCCACGTTGATCCATCGATCAGAGGGGCGCAGCCGGGCGCGCAGGGCACCGCGGCTGGTGTTGCGGATCTGGAGCTTCTGGCGGCTGCGCCCGCCTGCACGCAGCGCCCCCACATCGATCTGGGGGGGATCGACCGCCAGGGTGGCCGGGGGCAGGCCGGGCACCACCCGCTCCAGGAAGGTTTCGAGGCCCACATCGGGGGTCGGTTCGCTGCTGGCGATGGCGGTGGCATCGGCGGCGGCGTTGCGGTCGCCCAGGTCGCGCAGCCAGCGGGCCACTCGCCCGCCGTACAGCCCGTCGCGGGCATCGGCCCAGTTGCGGTCGGCCAGCCCGGCAAACTCGCGCAGGCTCATCGCCACGTCGCCGCTGGGGAAGCGGAACCCGGACCCGCCGGTCGCAGTGGGGGACGGCACCGGGGGTGGGGCTTGGACCGGCAGGGCACCCACCGGCCCTGCCGAGGGCGGCGGCGCGATGACGGGTGCGAGGCTCCCCAGGTGGCCGGATGTTTTGGCGACGCGGGCCAGGGTGTCCAGATCCTGCAATTCTTTTGAGACGGTGGGCGCGTCGGGTCGCTGGTTCGGGTCCGGGTTCAGCATCCGCGCCAGCAGCGCGCTGAAGTTGGGGCTGATCGTGGCAATGAGGCTGTCCGCCGGGGGGAACGGCTCGCCCACGTGGTCGCGAGGGTCGCGCCCGGTGACCAACTGGTGCAGCGTGGCCCCCAGCGCGAAAATGTCCGACGCGGGTTCGGCATGGCCCGCGATCTGCTCCGGCGGGGCAAAGCCCGGCGTGCCCCAGGCGGCGCTGTCCGCCTTCGCCCCTTTCTTGCCGTCGCCGACCTTCATCTTGGCGCGGGCGATGCCGAAGTCCACCAGGGTGATCTGCCCGGCGTTGTTGATGACGATGTTGGCGGGCTTGATGTCGCGGTGGACGATAGGCGGGTTCTGGCCGTGGAGGTAGACCAGCAACTCGATCATCTGCAAGGCGATAGAGCGCACCTCATCCTCGCTCAGCGGCCCGCCGTTGTCCTCCAGGTGGTGGTCCAGGTCTTCCCCGGCCACGAACTCCATGACCAGATAGAACAACGGCGGGTCAATGAAGAAGTCGAGGATCTGGGGAAAGCGCGGATTATTCAGTTCGGCCAGGGCTTGCGCCTCGCGCTCAAAGTTGTGCTCGGCCTCGGCCCGGTCGCGGGCGTCGGTCTCCTGCACGCGCAGGCGCTTGACCACCACCGGGCGGTTGAACAGTTGCTTGTCCTGCGCCAGGTAGACATCGCCCGCCCCGCCCTTGCCCAGCCGCTTTTCGATCTGGTAGCGGCCATTGCGCAGGAGCATCCCCGGTTCCAGGGGGGCGTCAATCAGCGATTGGGTAACCGGCAGGGTGCGCCCACAGTTCGGGCAGAAGGCGGCCCCCACCCGCACCGGGTTGCCGCAATAAGGGCAGAGAGAGGTTGCCAAAGCTACATCGCCTCAACGAGTGGTTAGTGGTTAGTGGTTAGTGGTTAGTGGTTAGTAGTCAAAAAGCAGAAACGGAAAGTGGCAGACAGACTAGGAGAGAGCCATCGAGTGCTAATCACTAACCACTAACCACTAACCACTATTTGCGCCGAATGTGGGCACGCTTACAGCAGAAACCGCGCCGTTGCATTATAACATAAGGAGGCGGGATAGCGCGGGTGTGCGCCTGGGCAATCAGGCTTGATCGCGCACCGTCCAGGTGGTAGGGCGAACATCCCGATGTTGTTTGTGAGATAATTCACAAAGTTGACAACGCACCTGATTCCCGGTATGATCAAGGTAGTTAGTTTGCTATTATTGGCGTGTTACAGACGCAAGGAGAACTCGAATGCTGACCGAAACCGAAACCCCCGTTATCGCCATGAGCGAAGTTGCGATCCAGCAGTTACGCACCCTGCTGGAGCAGCAGGGCAACCCCGAGCTGGGCCTGCGCGTGTTCGTCTATCCGGGCGGTTGCTCGGGGATGAGCTACGGCATGGCCTTCGAGGACGAAATTAACGAAGAAGACAAGGTCTTCGACAACGCGGGCCTCAAGCTGATCGTGGATGAGAACAGCGTCCACTACCTCAAGGGCGCGCAGATTGATTATGAAGATAGCCTGAT
>JBBSAN010000272.1:0-8227 GCA_038252265.1 Chloroflexia bacterium | reverse complement strand
GCCCCGACCTCGTGGTGACCACGGCCAGCGGCATCCACGCCATTCCCATCGGGGAGCATGTCATCGGGATGATCCTGGCCTTCGCCCGTGGCTTCCCCACGGCGATGCACCACCAGCACGACGGGCGCTGGGTGCGCTACACCACCAACGAGGCGCACGGCAGGACGCTCGGTCTGATCGGCTACGGGCCGATTGGCCGCCGCATCGCCCAGATCGCCCACGTCCTGGGCATGGAGGTGCGGGTGTTGCGGCACTCCGGGGCGACGCCGCAGCCGGGTGACGCCGCCGAACCGGTCGCCCAGTTTTATGGACCGGACGAGTTGCCGACCCTGCTCGGGTTGAGCGATTACGTCGTGCTGGCCGCCCCGCTGACCACCGAAACGCGCGGGCTGATCAACGCAGCGGCGCTGGCGGCGATGCGGCGCACGGCAGTGCTGATCAACATCGGGCGGGGGCCGCTGGTGGTGCAGCCCGATCTGATCGCGGCGCTGGAGGCCGGGACGATTGCCGGGGCGGGGCTGGACGTGACCGACCCGGAGCCGCTGCCCGCCGATAGCCCGCTGTGGCACCGGACCAACGTCCTGATCACGCCCCACCTGGCGGGCAGCAATCCCTATTACAACGCCCGTGCGACGGCGCTTTTCTGCGACAACCTGCGCCGTTACCTGGACGGAACCCCCCTGCGCAATCAGGTGGACCCGGCTCGCGGCTATTGACGAGTGGTCAGTGGTCAGTGATCAGTGGTCAGTGACGTGCGTTTACTGATCACTGACCACTGACCACTGATCACTACCCCCTAGATTGGAGTGTGTCCGGTGGGACGCACCTATGTTGCCCTGGACACCGAGGCCACCGGCCTGCGGGCCGACACGGACGAGATTATCGAAGTAGGCGCGGTCAAATTCCGCGACGGGCAGGTGCTGGACCGCTGGGAAAGCTTCATCCGGCCCAGCCAGCCGATCCCCTATAAGGTGAGCGCCCTCACCGGCATCACCTGGCCGCAGGTGCAGCACGCCCCGCGCCTGTTCGACGTGGCCCCGGCGTTGCTGCGCTTCCTGGGCGATGCCTGCATCATCGGCCACTCGATCGAGATCGATCTCCAACTGCTGCACCGCCAGGGCGTGCGGACCCGCAACCGGGCCTATGACACGTTCGAGCTGGCAACCCTGCTGCTCCCCGATCTGCCGGTCTACAACCTCGTCGGGGTCGCGGCGGCGCTGAACGTGCCCGCCCCGGTGCAGCACCGCGCCCAGGCCGATGCCGTGCTGGCGATGCACGTCTTCGAGGCGCTGGTGGCCCGGCTGGGCGAACTGCCGCTGGAAGTGCTGGCCGAGATCAACCGCGCCACCGCCAGCAGCGATTGGCCCCTGCGCTTCCTGTTCCAGGAAGTGGAGCGCGAAACCGCCCGCTCCGGGTTCCTGAACAGCGCCAGCATCCGCACCAAGCTCCAGGCCGCCGGAGTCAGCCAGACCGAACTAGACCTGGGCCTGATCCAGCCCCCGCCGCTGCCGGAGCCGCTGGAACCCCCGCCACCGGAGGCCGCCCAACCGCTGGACGAGGCCGCCCTGGTGCGGGCGCTGGAACCGGGTGGCGCGATCGCCGGGGCCTTCCCCGACTACCAGCACCGCCCTCAGCAGGTGGAGATGCTGCGCGCCGTCACCCGCGCCTTCAACGAGCGCCGTCACCTCTTGATCGAGGCCGATGGCGGCACGGGCAAATCGCTGGCCTATCTGCTGCCCGCCGTGCAATTCGCCATCCAGAACAACACGCGGGTCGTCATCGCCGCCAGCACGGCCCACTTGCAGGATCAGATCTATGGACGCGATCTGCCCGCCCTTCAAGCCGCGCTGGCCGATGTGCCCCCCGCCGCCGATGCCGCCCCCGCCGATGCCTGGGCGCAGGCCCTCGCCACCGCCCAACTGGGGCGCAAACGCAAGGAGGGGCGGCGCGCTCCCGACGCAACCCCCACCCCCGCCGCGCCGCCCCCGCCGTTCCGCCGCGCCCGGCTGAAAGACCACGAGAGCTACCTCTGCCTGCGCCGCTGGACCAGTTTCCGCCAGCGCAACCCGGCCACCCTGGACGAGCTACGGATGCTGGTCAAGGTGCTGATCTGGCTGCCGCGCACGACCAGCGGCGACCGGGCCGAACTCCTATTGATCAACAACGAGCCGACGACCTGGACCCGCCTGGCGGTCAGCGAAGAGGGCTGCCCGTTGCACGAATGTGTCTACAACCAGAAGGGGCTGTGCTTCTATTACCGCGCCGAGCGCCAGGCCGAGGCGGCCCATGTGCTGGTGGTCAGCCATGCCTTGCTCCTGGCCGACATCGCCAGCGGGCATAGCCTCCTGCCGCCCTATCGCCACCTGATCATTGACGAAGCCCACCGCCTGGAAGAAGAAGCGACCGAGCACCTGGGCTACCGGGTGGACCAGGAGCTGCTGTTCGACTACCTGAACGCGCTGAGTCACCCCCTCGACGCCGAACGCTATGCCGGGTTCCTGACCGATCTGCGGGCCTGTCTGGATGTGCCCACGCCGCTGGCGGGGCTGGGCACGCTGGCGGGACCGGCCCGCTCGCGCGGCAACGCGGCCATCCTGGCCCAGGTGGAGGAGGCGGGGGCGACGATCCAGGCCGCCTGCGAACGCGCCCGCAGCGGAGCCGCCGACCTGTTCCTGCGGATGGTCAGCTTCCTGGAGCAAAACAGCGCCGAGCACAACGAATACGACAAGCGCCTGCGGATCACCCCCACCCTGCGCCGCCAGCCGGGCTGGAGCGAAATCGAACTGCATTGGGATATGCTGAAGCGCGTCTGGAGCGGCGCACTGGACGCGCTGGCTGCCGTGCTCGACGCCGTGGAGGCCACCGACGCCGCCGGCGCGCCCGAGGTAACCGATGCCTTGCTGGAAGGCCGCACCCTGTGGCGCACCGGCTACAGCCTCCATAGCCGGTTGGATGCCGCGCTGGCCCACCCCAGCGAGGGGGCGATCTACTGGCTGGCGGCGAACGCCCGCGAAGGCACCCTGACCCTCCATTGTGCCCCCCTCCATGTGGGCGACCTGCTGGACCGCTACCTGTTCCGCACCAAGGATACCGTCGTGCTGACCTCGGCCACGCTGAGCACGGAGGGCGATTTCGCCTATATGCGCGAACGCCTGAACTTCCACGCGGCGCAGGAACTCCAGATCAGCGCGCCCACCGGCGACACACCCCCGATCCTGCTCTATGTGCCGGAAGACCTGCCGGAGCCGAACCAGCCGGGCTACCAGCGCGCCCTGGAGCAGGCGCTGATCACCCTGTGCCTCGCTGCCGACGGGCGCACCCTGGTCCTCTTCACCTCGCACAGCGCCCTACGCGCCACGTACAAAGGCATCGTCCGCCCGCTGGAAGACGCGGGGCTGTTGGTGCTGGGCCACAACCTCGACGGCTCGCGCCGCCAACTGCTCGAACGCTTCCGGCGCACGCCCCGCACGATTCTGCTCGGCACGGCCAGCTTCTGGGATGGCCTCGACAATCTGGGCGACAGCCTGCGGATGCTGGCGATCACCAAGCTACCGTTCAATGTGCCCAGCGACCCGATCTTTGCCGCCCGCAGCGAACAATTTGATGATGCGTTCCAGCAATATTCGCTGCCCCAGACCATCCTGCGCTTCAAGCAGGGATATGGCCGGCTGCTGCGCCATCAGCAGGCACGCGGCGTGGTCGCCGTCCTCGACCGGCGCGTGGTCAGCAAGCGCTATGGCAGCACCTTCCTCAACTCCCTGCCCCCCTGCACCATCCAGTACGGCCCCGCCGCGGACATGGCAGCGGCAGCCACCGCGTGGCTGGGCACGGGCGGGCCGCCTCCAGAACCGGGAGTAGACTAACACCCCTGGGCAAAACCGGCCCAACGATGTATGATCAGTGAGTTGAACCACCAACACACAGGCGGCGTAGAGATAGAGGGCGCATGGATCGCGACGACGTACAATTTGAGACTGCCGGTAGGCCGGTGCAGTTACCGCCCTACCGGCGGCTACGGGTGCAAGCCGCGCTGGTGCTGGTGGCGGTGCTGGCCGTGGTGGTCTGGGTGTATTTCCAGGGGCAACCGGTGAGCGCGGAAGCGTTCTTTAACCGGGGGACCGGCTATGCCGCCGCCGGGGACTATGCCCGCGCCATTGCCGACTATGACCAGGCGATCCAGCGCAACACCAGCTTTGCCCCCGCCTATGTCAACCGCGGGGTGGCCTACCGCGCCACAGGCGATCTCGCTAAGGCCCTCGCCGACTTCGATCAAGCGCTCCAGTTGAATCCCCAGAATGCCGAGGCCTATGCCGGGCGCGGGCACGTTTATGCCGACCAGGGCGATTACAGCCTCGCCCTCACCGACCTGGACCGCGCCATCCAGCTTAAGCCCAATTATGACCAGGCCTACAACAACCGGGGCGTCGTCTACTACCAGCAGAAGGACTACACGCACGCCCTGGCCGACTTCAACGAGGCGCTGCTCATCCGCCCGCAATATGCCAGCGCGCAATTGAACCGGGGGCTAGCCTATGCCGCCCAGGGCGAGACCGACAAGGCCCGCGCCGATCTGACGAAAGTGTTGGAACTGACCCAGGATCCCTCCCTGCGCCAGCAAGCCCAGGCCGCGCTGACGGCGCTGGGATCGCAGCCGTAAAAGAGGGTCGTCCTTAAACAGAGGGTGAGGGCAACAGGGTGAAGCCTGCCGCCCGGAAGTGACGATCGAACGTGAAAGCTTGCGCGATACGCCGCTCCCGCATCACGATAAAGCTCACTGCGTCAGCGAGGCTGAAATCATGATCGGCATATTGATGCAAAAGAGCTTCAGCGGTGGCATCTAGCACCGGGGTTGTGTAAACAATATCCACATGGATATTGTTACGCATTCTCGCCAGAAAGTGTAGTGCTGCGGCCTGATTCACCCGACGTAAGATCAAAGCGTTGGCTTCCGCTAATACCAGATTCGTTGTCACCAGAGTGTGCTGCGCTTTGACCAGTCGGGCATAGACCCGACTGGCTGCCATATGAAAATTGTCTCCTGCATCAACCAGGGTGTACCATGCACCGCTGTCTACGAAGATTTCTTGGGCCATGGGTGGCTTTCTTCGTACAGAATTTGCGCGAGGTGTTGATCATGTTGGGCGGCTACATCGGTGAAGCCTGATCGCCCTAATCCGACAATTCCCCACAAAGGGTTTGTTGTGACTTCCGGATCAGTCAACAACTCTTCCGAGCCATCCTCAACCATAACCGAGTTCTCGCTTAGATCATCGTTTAAGAGGTCGTGAATTGACTGGCGAATAAAGTCATTGATAGTGACTCCTTGTTGCTGGGCCAGTTTCCGCAACAGTTCAACTTCTGCCTGTGGCAGATAGATTTGCATAGGCACATCGGTGGTCGTTTCCATTCTAACCCTCCATCATTACAGAACCATTATACCTGATCAGGAATGATTGCGCGATTCGGCCCGCCTAGTATGGGCGCGGCTTCTACCGCCCTTTGTGGTACACCGCCAACCCCACCTCATCCCCGACGGGCAGCCGGTCTGCCGGGGTGTAGCCATATTTCGCCGGTTCGGCGGCGCTGTCGGGGTCGGCGTAGAAGATGGCGTAGGGATAGGAGTGGCCGGGGAGCGCCAATGTGGTATTGGGCAGCAGCGGCAGGTAGACCGTGGAGTAGGCCAGGAAGTAGTGGCGGTCGGGGCCGAGCAGCCGGGGGAGAACGGTCGTCAGCAGTTGGCGATGGCCGGGATGGTCGGCCAGCAACACCTCGCTCCCGGTGGGGAGGGCGGCCTGCACCGCCGCCCAGCGCGCCGGGCTGGGCTTCAGCCGGTAGACCACCGCTTCGGAGCCAGACGCCGGGGCCAACGGGTCAGGGAAGCGTCCCAGCACGTCCAGGCGGCCCCCTGGTGCCGCCTCCTGGGCGAGGGCGGCGCGGCGGTCATCGTTGAGCAACCCCCCGGTATGCACGATCAGGGTTTGCACCCCCAACCCTTCGGCCAGGTCCAGCGTGGCGGGCGTGGGGAAGCGCCGCATCTGGTAGAAGAGGCGGTCATAGCCGGGCGGGATGATATTAGCGCTGCCATTGAGCAGGGGTCGCCCCTGCGCCAGGGTATACATGAGCGTGATCGGGTTGGTATTGATCGGGCGCTCGGCGGTGCTGATCGGCAATTCCAGCAGGAGCGCGTCGGCGGGGATCAGCCGCGCCGCCTCCGACCCCGCCAACCAGCGATAGAGCGCGGGCGCTGCCGCTCCCGTCGGCGTGGGGACCGCAGGCAGCCCCGGTGCCCAGTAGTCTACCCCGATCAGCAGCAGCACCAGGGCGAGTGCGGAGTGCGGAGTGCGGAGTGCGGAATATGAAGACGCGGTACGATGCATCGCCTGCCAATCCGCAATCCGCAATCTAAAATCCGCAATCCCATAGCCCGCGCAGACGGCCAGCCCCAGCATGAACAACTGGCCGAAGCGGGCGGGGACGCGCAGGGCGTCAAACCCCGGCACCCATTGATAGAGCACCTGGTAGGGCAGCGGCAGGCCGGTCGGCGCGTTCCCATAGGCGTCGAGGTTGAGCGTGGGGCCAAAGCTGAGGATCAACCCGGCCAGGGTCAAGGCGATAAAGACCCAGCGCTCTCCACGCGGCATATCAATTGGCTCAGCCAAAGCCGCATCCGGCGCGGCGGGGGCGGCCCCTTTCCGGCGACGGCGCAGCCCCACCACCCCCAGCAGGGCCAGCCCGGTCGCCACCACGCCGGGGTACATCGCCCGTTCGCTGCTCGTTTCCAGGCCGAACAGGCCGACCTGCACCGGGGCATAGAAAGGGCTACGCGGGGTGGTCCGCAGGAGACTGGTCGGGGCCGCGCTCCAATAACTGGCCTCCTGGAGGCTGCGGGTGAAGCCGAACTGGCGCTGGGCCTGCATGAACGGCCAGACGAACGGCAATAGCACCGCCAGCCCCAGCACCGCCGCGCCCACCAGTAAGCCCCCCTGCCCGGCCAGCCGCCGCCACGCGGGAGCCGGGATCGCCCGCCGCCGCAACCGCCCCCCGATCCAGCGCCCGCCCCCCGCCGGTCCCAGCAGATAGAACAGGCCATAGAAGCCGAACAGGATCGCCTCGAAATAGGCGTAGTACCCGGCGACCAGCGCCTGCAAGACGGCGAAGGCGAGGAACAGGCCCAGGTTGAGCCATGTGCCCCTGGTCACGAGGCGCGGAGCCAGCGCACTGCGCAGCAAGAAGCGCCGCAGGAAGACCAGCGCGACGACCATCCACTGCTGCGCGCTCAGCCCCAGGTGGCCGAATTGCTCATAGTGCCAGGGGGCAAAAGCGAAGATCAACCCGGCGACCAGCCCCGCCCCGTTGCTGCCGGTCAGGTCACGCACCAGCCACCACAGCGCCACGCCGCTGAGCACGTAGGCCAGAAAGACCAGGGTATTGAAGGCCAGCGGGGGGTTGCCGGTCAGCCAGATCAGCGGCGCGGCCAATAGCCCCTGCCCGGTCAGCAGTTCATCCAGCGCCAGGCCATTGTGGATCGGGTAAAACGCCGTCGTCTGGTAGAGATGGAGCGGATCGGTCAACAGTTGCCCGGCCATCGAACCGATCCGCCAGGCCGAGTCGGCGGGGTCGGCCCAGTCGGGCAGCGTGTCGCCCAGGTGCGTCACCAGCGGCCAGGTGAACGCCGCGCTGACAAGGAGGAAGAAGAGCAAGACGCCTAGCCAGGCGCGGGGGGTTGGGGGTTGGGGGTGGGGGGTGGGAGGGGTTTGCACGGATCAGGTGGGGGCAGCAGGGATCAGGGTGTGTCTATGGATCGGGCAGCAGCAGGCAGAGGTTGGTTATGGTCGATCTCGAATTCCATCAGGTATTTATCGTGATTAACAGATAAGTCATTCAACCCGGAGTGGCCCAGGCCGATGAATCCCTCGAGCGGACTCTCCACAGGATTCTCATCAGCTTCGACAGGATCAGGCACTGTTGTCGTGTTTTGAAGCCATCGCTGGTTATCTTCAACTTCAAAGTCCATCAGGTACTTGTCGTGATTTTCAGCCAGGTCGCCCAAACCAGAGTTGAACATCCCAATGATCGCTCGCAAAGGGTCATCAGCGAGGTCGTCCTCGGTAAGATCCTCAGATGGATACTCGGCAGCCGCCACCGCTTCAGCGTGGACATGCATAAGGAACGCCGCGACCGCCTGCCGGACCAGCTCCCCTACAGTAATCCCTTGTGCGGCGGCCAG
>JBBSAN010000271.1:0-8239 GCA_038252265.1 Chloroflexia bacterium | reverse complement strand
CTGCTCTTGCGCCGCGATGGGGTGATCGCTGCCCGCCCGCCGCGCAACGCCCCGGTCTGCCAGATCCCCCGCCGCCACCTCGCCCCGCTGCTGTTCGGCACCCGCACCGCCGACGAGTTGACCGCCGAGCATGGTGTCCGCTGCCCCCCTGCCGCGCGTGCCCTGCTGGCGATCCTCTTCCCGCGCACCTGGGCTTGGCTGCCGGGGCTGGACTGGTTCTAACACTTGCACCCTGGTAGAGGCGGACCCGTGTGTCCGCCTCTACCAGCACAGGCGAAAGGGGTGGTATTCGATGGGACGCAAAATGGACAAAGCCCGCACCCTGGCTGCCCAGGAAACCCGCTTTGGCGAGTTTCTGGCGGTGCTGGCCCAGGTGCCGCCCGACCGGATGGAAGAACCGACCCTCGACGGCGGCTGGTCGGTCAAAGATCTGCTGGCCCACATCACCTTCTGGGAGTGGCACACCCTGACCGGCATCCAGGCTGGGTTGCGCGGCGAACGGCCCGACTGGCCCCCCGGCAATGCCGACACGATCAACGCCCGCATCTATGCCAGGAGCCACGACCGCCCGCTGGCCCAGGTGCTGGCCGATTTTCACCAGACCCACCGGGAGTTCATGGACCAGCTTGCCGCCCTGGACGAAGCCGACCTGATCGAGCCGGGCCGTTTCGACTGGTCCCGCCGCCCGGTGCGTGCCGCAGTCTACGAGGATGGCTATGGCCACTACCCCCGCCACGCCCGCCAACTCCAGGCGTGGCTGGACGGGTCATCCGGGACGGTGCCTCCGCCCGGTTAAGGAGCAATGATCGATGATAAGACGCGGATGGTGGGGCGCGCTGCTGCTGGTGGCGGTGGTGGCAGGGCTGTATGCCACCCTGGCCGGGGCAAAGGTGCTGACCGCCTTCTTCCCCGATCCGGCCCAGGCGATCACGCCCTGGCAAGATCCCACGCGCGAACCCTGCACGCCTGTAGCAGATGATATGACCGCGCCGCTCTACCCCAACGCCCGGCAAGTTATGGTGATTCCGGCGGCCACTCCCCAGTGGTTGGGGGTGATCAAGACCATCTCATTCCGCACCACCGATAGCCCGGACCAAGTAGTCGCCTTCTACCAGGCGACAATGACTCGCGATGGGTGGTTTGCCGATTACCAAATGACCGAGGCAATGAAAACCCCGAGTTCCTACGCGCCCCCAACCCTGGCGGAAGGTGGGCCGACAGCCGAGTACCCCCTGACGCCGGTGGTGCAGGTACTTTATCCGTATGGCGATGATCCGACGGTTATCGAAACGCTGGGCTTCGCCGCCTTTTGTGGGACGGCATCGGCCCACCCGCCTCGTGTATATGTGGTGATCCATGCGCCTGTTACCGGCGTGACCCACGTAGAGCTACAGGTCCACTGACGATAACCTCACGCCTCACGCCTCACGCCTCACGTTTCACGTTTCACGTTTCACGCCTCACGGATCAGCGCATGATAGATCAAATCTGCCAGGGCCAGCCGCCGCTGCTCGATCGGCTCGCGGGGCACCGTGCCGGGGGTCGGTTCGATCTGCCAGAACTGGTGCAGCAAATGGGCAATCAACCAGCAGGTGTTGGCGAGGTCCAGGTCGGGCCAGGTCAGGCCGTAGGCTTCCAGCTTGCGCGCCGCCGCCAGGATCTGCTCGTAGAACAGGTGCTCCACCTGGGCATTATAGGCCGCCATTTCGGGGTCACGGGGCAATAGCTCGAACATCGCCCGGCGCAGGCCATAGAACGCCTCGTTGCGGGTCATCGCCTCTTGCACCGTGCGACGGATCGCCTCGCGGGGGTTCTGGCTGAAGTCAATGGCAGGGATGCTCAGGGCGAGGACCGCCTCGGCGCAGGCGACATAGAGGGTGAAAAAGACCTGCCGCTTGTTGCGGAAGTAGGCATAGAAGGTGCCGATGCTCACCCCTGCCGCCGCTGCGATATCGTCGGCGGTGACGGCCTCGTAGCCCTGCTCCTCGAACAGGCGCGACGCAGCCGCCAGGAGCGCATCGCGTTTCTGGCGGCTGCGGGCTTGTTGGGGCACACGCGGCAGATCGAGCGTGGCGTGGAGATCGGGAACCCCGCCTGTATCGTCCGAGTCCGGCATGGGTCCTCTCCTATCTACACTCACGCGGCGGCGGGCACCTCCGGCGCGAACCGCCCGGCCCGCAGCGCCTGCGCGAGGATAAAGCCCAGCGCGCCCCACACCGGCAGCAGGCCGATCAGCCAGCCCAACCAGGCGGGGATCGCCGGGGGTGCCCCGGCCAGGACCGGCACATCGGCGTTGCTGGGGCCGTGCGGCCCGTCCACATCCACGTTCAGCAACCACTGCCCGCTGACCGGCAGGTTGACTGTGCCCTGGATGCCCCGAGGGTTGCCCAGGTCCGGTTCCAGCTTCGCGTTCACCGGCACCGCGTCCACCGTCGTGCCGGGCACCGCCTTGATCTGGTACTTGGTCGGGCCGGACTCCTGCTGATCGGGGACGATGGTGAAGATCAGGGCTTGCCCGCCACGCGGGGCGCTCCAATAATTCACCGTGACCGGGTACGGCCCCATCTGCACCTTGATCGACTTGAGCGGGGTGCCGTCATGGGCGGCGGTCGCGCCCGTGCCTAGGGTCCACAGTCCCATCAGTATACCGCAAACCACTAGAAAGCGGAAGAAGCGAGAGGCGTTCATCAAATCTCCTTATTGCCGTTCGGCGCGCAGCCCACGGCTCATCAGCACCGCCAGCCCGGCCCCCAGTACGGCGGCCACCAGCGCGAACGGCAGCGCGTTCAACAGCACCGCGTTCACATCCATGTCGGGGTAGACAAAGTTCTTCAGCAACCACGCCCACGGCTTGTCCAGCAGCGTGACCCCTATGGCGGTGAGGACTCCCACGCCCAGCACCGCCGCATCGCTCCAGCGGGTGTTGCGGCTCAACCAGGCGACCGCGTCAATGACCGGCGCGGCGGCCAGGATCATGATCGGGTAGGCATAAGGCACCAGGACCTCGATCGGCGGGTTGGGCCGGTACGAGACGCCTTCAGCGACGATGCCCCAGGCCATGCCCCACGGCACGAAGGCGTAGAGCGCCGCGCGAATGGCGAGGAAAACCAGGGCCACGATCGTGGCCGCCCCGGCAGCCGGGTCACCCGCACCGCGCTCAGCAGGGCGATGGGCAGCGCGAAGGCCAACAGGATGGGATAGAGGGCGATAGCGGTGGTTCCCAGGTGGGCCAGTCCCTCCACCCAGTCGGCCTGGACCAGGAACATCGCCAGCGTGGCGAGCAACACCGCCAGCATTGCGGCGATCCCCACCTGGATGCCGATTCGGGTGCGACCGGGGGTGCTGCGGTTCAGTTCTGAGGCCAGCACCGTGATTGTGCCCAATTCGGCCATGACCATGCCGAAAATGATCATCACATGGAACGGTGCCCATAGCGTCACATCCACCCCGTAGAGCGTGTGCCAGTAGTCGTCCAGCGGGAAGGCGATAGTGGACAAGAGCGCGCCGAAACCGACGACGGCAAAGCCAACCGGGGCCTGGAACACGCGGAATATGCGGCGGCTGTTGCTGGCGTCTACCCCCTGGCCGCGCCGCGCCCGCCGGGTGTCGAGCAGGATCAGCGCCAGCCCGACCAGCCCGGCCAGCCCGATGCCCGCCAGCATGAACTGGTGGGGGCTGGTCAACGCCCGGTCGCGGCCCACCGCCGGGTGCCACTGAATATCCCACGCCGTGCCGAACAAAAATAGCGTTGTTGCCAGCCCGGTGATCGTCGCCCCGGCCAGCCGCCAGGCAGTCTCGCGGGTCGCCACCGCGCTCTGCGTGCGGGCGGTGCCACGGGTGGCGGGTAAGGGCAGTGTCGTTGCCATATCAGGCTCCTTTAGTCTGTCGCTAGGAGAGCAATCCATCCAACAGAATATGAACTCTATCTCATATTCATAGAGCAATTCTACCACCACCTGCTCGTCCTGTCAATAGGTTTGCCGTCCAGTTTTGGGGTCGGTGCAACCGCGTTGCCAAGGCGATTTGTTTGGGTCGGTGCAACCTCGTGTGCGCCGCTACCGCAACACGGAATTGTCGCGTCGGGTGGTATTAGTCCCTAAACTCTCGTGTCATATGGAGGATATGACTCTGCCCATTGATGGTCAGGCGTCCTCGATATCTGGGGCGACCCGACCATCAATAGACAGAGCCATATCCTCCATATGCTTCACGTTGTTCCCCGACGGCACAAAAAGCGGCGGTCAGGGAACGCTCCCCCAACCGCCGCTCTTTATCCAAGCACTCAGCACTCAAAAAAACGGCGGCTGGGGAAAACTCCCCAGCCGCCGCTCTTTACCCAAGCAACGAACCCGTACTACTCATCGCTCATTGCTCATCGCTCATTGCTGCGTTACCAGCGCGGGCCGCGATCGCGGTCGCGGTCATACGGGCTGCGCTCGTTGCCGCGCTCCGGACGATCCGTGCCGCCGCGATCCGGCGGGGTGGTTCGATTGCCGCCCGTGTTGGGGCCGCTGCTCCCGCTGGAGCCACGGTCGCCGCTGCCGCGTTCGCCATAGCCCCCCGGCCCCCGGCTGGGACCCCGGTCGCTGCTGCCCCCGCTGCCGCCCCGGTCGCCATAGCCCCCCGGCCCTCGGCTGGGGCCGCGATCGCTGCTGCCCCCGCTGCCGCCCCGGTCGCCATAGCCCCCCGGCCCTCGGCTGGGACCCCGGTCGTTGCCCCGGTCGCCGCCGCCATAGCCGCCCCGGTCAGAGCGCGGCGGGCCACTCGGTGCCCGGTCGCGGTCGCCGAAGTTACCACGCGGGGCACCCCGGTCGCCGCCCTCGCGGTCGCCGAAGTTACCACGCGGGGCACCCCGGTCGCCGCCATCACGGTCGCCAAAGCCGCCACGTCCGCCCCGGTCGCCGCCCGGCCCACCAGGGCGCGGGCCGCCTCGCGCGGCTTCCAGTTCTTCCGGTGTGGGCATCTGGCCCGTCAGCACGGCGCGGCGGCTCAGACTGATCTTGCCCATGCGGTCCACGCCGACGACCATCACGTTGATTTCGTCGCCCACGCTGACCACATCTTCGACATGGTTCACCGGATAGTCGGCCAGTTCGCTCACGCGCACCAGGCCGTCTTTGCCCGGCATCAGTTGGACGAACGCGCCATAGGGCTGGAGGCTGACGACCTTGCCCAGGTAGATCTGGCCGACTTCGATTTCCTTGGTCAGCGCCTCGATCATCTGGATGGCGCGCTTGGCGCTCTGGCCGTCGGTGGAGGCGACAAAGACCGAGCCGTCATCCTGGATGTCGATCTTGCAGCCGGTCTCTTCGGTGATGCCCCGGATGGTCTTGCCGCCGGGGCCGATGAGGGCACCGATCTTCTCCGGGTTGATCGTGATGCGGATGATGCGCGGGGCAAAGACCGACAGTTCCGTGCGCGGGCGGTCGATCACCGCATTCATCTTTTCGATGATGCTCAGCCGGGCCTTAAGGGCGCGGGCGAAGCCTTCCTGCATGATTTCGTAGGTGATGCCGAGCGTCTTGATGTCCATCTGGAGGCCGGTGATGCCCTCGCTGGTCCCGGCGACCTTGAAGTCCATATCGCCCAGGTTATCTTCGATGCCCTGGATGTCGGTCAGCACCTGGCGGCGGCCATCGGGGTTGGTGACCAGGCCCATGGCGATCCCGGCGACGGGCCGCTTGATCGGCACGCCTGCATCCATCAGCGCCAGCGTGCTGCCGCACACGCTCGCCATCGAGGAGGAGCCGTTGGAGGACAGCGTTTCGCTGACCAGCCGCAGCACGTAGGGGAACTCGTCCTTGGTCGGCAGCACTGCCAGCAGGCTGCGTTCGGCCAGCGCACCGTGGCCGATGTCGCGGCGGCTCGGCCCCCGCAGGCGCTTCACTTCGCCCGTGCTGTAGGGCGGGAAGTTGTAGTGGTGGATGTAGCGCTTCTTGTCTTCGATGCCCAGGCCGTCGAGCGTCTGCTCATCCTGCCCGGTGCCCAGGGTGACGACCGTCAGCACCTGGGTCTGGCCGCGGGTGAACAGGCCGGAGCCATGCACGCGCGGGATGGTGCCCACTTCGACGGTGATGGTGCGGATATCGTCCGGGCCGCGCCCGTCGGGCCGAATCCCCTCGTCAATAATCGCCAGGCGCACGGCCTCTTTGAGGATGGCGCTGAACGCCTTGCCGACTTCGCTTTCCGTGTGGCCCTTTTCGTCGTCGCTGGCTTCGCCGCTGAAGTGGGCGATGGCGGCGGCGCGCACCGCATCGGTGGCGCTTTCGCGGGTCGCCTTGTCGCGGTTGTAGACGGCTTCCTGAAGCTGGGTGCCCAGCCATTCGCGCACGCGGTCCACCCAGGTCGTGTCAGCCTTGGCAAGCTGGTATTCGCGTTTCGGCCTGGCCGCCGCCGCAATCAGTTGTTCCTGGAGGTCCAGCGTCGCTTGCAGCCCGGCGTGGCCGAACTTGACCGCTTCCAGCATGTCCTCTTCGGTCAGTTCTTTCGCCCCGGCCTCGACCATCAGCACCGCATCGCGGGTCCCGGCGATCACCAGGTCGAGTCGGCTGTGCTCCATCTCCTGGAGCGTGGGGTTGAGCACAAATTCGCCGTTGATGTGGCCGACCCGCGCCGCGCCGACCGGCCCGGCGAAGGGTAGGTCGGACAGGCACAGCGCCGCCGATGAGCCGATAATCGAGAGAATGTCGGGGTCGTTCACCTGATCGGCGGCCAGCACGGTCACCTGGACCTGGATTTCGTAGTAATAGCCCTTCGGGAACAGGGGCCGCAGCGTGCGGTCGGTGAGCCGCGAGGTCAGCGTGGCCGTTTCGGTGGGCCGCCCCTCGCGCTTGATAAAGCCGCCGGGGATCTTCCCCGCGGCATACATCCGCTCTTCGTAATCCACCGTCAAGGGCAGAAAATCGGCACCCTCGCGGATTTCTTTTGCGCCAATCACGGTCGCCAGCACCATGCTGTCCCCGTAGCGGACCACGACCGCCCCGGAGGCCTGCTCGGCCAGCTTGCCGCTTTCCAGGCTCATGGGCGCGCTTCCGACCTGTGTTTCAAACCGATGTACCGTCATTACCTTTGCCTCTCTACTTAATACTATGCATCCAGCCCGCCGCTCGCAGCGGAAGAAGGGGCGCGGCTGTGGAGCTTCTCTGCGGGCGGTGCCCGTCTTGCCGAGGATTGTCTGTTACTGTTCCCTCGTCCCTGGTGGTGTTTGCGCCGTGCGTGTTCCTGGCCGCGCTTGTTAGGTGCCTACCCTGGCCCGCAGAGGCGGAACCATGCGCCTCTAGGGTGGGGGATCGAGGGTCGCGCCGAAAGGGGTGCTGCCGTGCGTGGAAACCGTTCTTACCTGACGTGCTGACGGTCCCAACCGCCCCAGCCCTATGCCCGTCGGGTACGATGATGGATTCGGGAAACCGGGTTAAATGTGTGTGGTCCGAACCTGTTAATCACCCGTCCTGGCCGGTCCAGCGTGCTCGTTGCTGGTGGATGCCGCTACTTCCTGGCTGGGCGCTGTGGGTGGGTGCGCCAACTGCCTCGCGATCGGTGCTCGTATTGTGCCTCTGGGGGCAGATTGTCCGCTGCTCCCTGCTCCTCAAAGTACCTGTTCTGTTCGACCTGGCGGGTACCGCATTGATCTGTGCAAATGTTATGCCACGGGTCGGCGGCTGCCGTGGGGGTGGCCGGGGGCGGGGGTAGATGTGGCGCGGGGCGACCCCAGGCCGCCCCACAGCCGTTAGCTGTCTTTGCGCACCCGGTGCACATCGCGTAGACCAAGCCGCGCAATCAGCCCCTGGTAGCGCGTCACGTCTTTTTTGTACAGGTAGGCCAGCAACCGTCGCCGCCGTCCCACCAGCATCAGCAGGCCCCGCCGGTTGTGGTGGTCGTGCTTGTGCTCTTTCAAGTGCCCGACCAGCATGTTGATCCGCTCGGTCAAGAGCGCCACCTGTACTTCGGGGGATCCCGTGTCGCCGGGGTGGACCGCATACTTCTCCATGACTCCGGCTTTTGCGTCCTTCTCCAAAGCTTCCTCCTCCACAGAGCGAGTCACCCGTCGCAACCCCTCTCTGGGATACTGTATTTGTTGAACCGTCTATGGGCGAATTTACGCCATCGTGTGCTATTATACCACAGAGCGGGCCGTCTCTGCAAGCGTGTTGTGAGCAGCTGAGCAGCCGAAGGGCTTATGCATTCTCGGCGGATGGCCGTATTACGGTAGGGGCCGACCCGTGGGTCGGCCCTGGTGGGG
>JBBSAN010000270.1:0-8295 GCA_038252265.1 Chloroflexia bacterium | reverse complement strand
GGCCGATCGCGAGCATCTGCACCGACGGATCGAGACCGACCACGGTGGCATTTGGCGTCATCCGGGCGATGTCGATCGCGAGATCGGCGGTCCCGGTGGCGACATAGAGTACGCGCGGGCGCTCGCCGAGCTGGAGTGCGCGAACCGTGCGCCGGCGCCAGCTCTTGTCGACGCCGAACGACAGCACGCGATTGACGAAGTCATAGCGGCGGGCGATCCGATCGAACATCGCTCCGCTGCCGAGGGCGGGCGCGACCAGATCCGTCGGCTGGGGCTGCAGCTCGCTCACGACTGGCGCTCCAGCGAAGCGAGGGCCACGGTGACCAGCGCATCGCGCGCGGGTCCTGCGGGCAATTCTTCGAGCACGCTCAGCGCTCGCTGGACATGCTCCTCGGCGAGCGACCGGGTCGCGCCCAGCGCGCCGCTCGCGCGCACCGTGCTGGCGATCTTGCCGAGTGCATCGGAGCTGACCTCGTCCTGGGCGAGCAGCGTGGAGAGCTCGTCGCGCAGACCGGGAACCCGCTCGAGTGCGATCACCAGCGGGTAGGTGACCTTGCCTTCGCGCAGATCCGCGAGCGCGTCCTTGCCCGTATTGGTCGTGAGGTAGTCGAGCTCGTCGTCGACGGCCTGGAACGCGACGCCGAGGTGGAGCCCGAACCGCTCGAGTGCGGTCTCGGAAGCGACCGGCAGCTCGGCCGCCCGCGCGCCGGCGATCATCGCCCAGCGGAACAGTGCCGCCGTCTTTCCCTCGACGATCGCGAAGTAGTCCTCGCGCGCGCCGGTGATCTTGCCGCGGCGCTCGAGCTGCACCGACTCGGCGACGATCATCTCGTCGATCACGGTCAGCATGCGGTCGAGGACGCCCTCCACACCGCTCTGGCGGATCCGCCGCAGCGCCGCGACCAGCAGCCAGTCACCGGCGAAGATCGAAGCGGCGTTGCCGTAGGTCACGCACGCGGTCGGCTGGCCACGTCGGCGTTCGGCGAGATCGACGACGTCATCATGGAGCAGCGTGGCGCTGTGCACGAGCTCGACCGCGACCGCGAGGCTGCGCGCTCGCTCGGTGAATCCCTCACCGAACCGGCTGGCGAGCGCGACGCACAGTGGGCGCAGCGCCTTGCCGATAACTGTGCCGACCTTGATCCGGGCCTCGTCGGCCTTCATCGCGTAGCCGGGGTGCGGGCTGCTGACCAGCAGGTCGCCCACCTGGATCGCGCCGAAGCTGGCATCCACCTTGATCCCCTTATAGGAGCCGAGCGTGACCACGCTGGCGTAGCCATCCGGCACGACCTGGCTGGTGGTGGGGTCCACGTCCACATTCCCCTCGCGGTCGCTGATCGTGGCCGGGGGGACGACGCTGCCTGTCAGGTCGGGGGCGACCCCCTGCGCGGCGGCTGCCGCCTCGGCCTGTGCGCGTTGGGCCAGCGCGGTGCGCCGGGCCTGCTCCTGGGCCAGGTAGGCGGTCCGCAGGGCGGGCGGGGGCACATACATCGCCTGGTCCACCACTCCAACCACGCCGGTATCATAGGCCTGGCTGGCCTTCCGCACGGTGATCACCGGGATTTGCCCGATCACCGGCGCACTGTCGCCGCTGATCGTGACCACGTCGCCCGGCTCCAGCGCCGTGCTGTCCGCGTTCTGCATCAGGTCTACCACATACCCGACTTTGGACCCGAAGACCAGCAGATTGCCTTCGATCCGCACACTGGTGTTGAACGCGGCGAAGGTGCCGCTGGTAGGGGTGCTGATCGGCGCGTCCACATAGAGCGAGAGGACGTTCTGGTTGCTTGTGTTGACATAGGCCCCCCGGTAGCCCTGCCCCCGGATGTCGGCAGCATACGCGCCCGATCCGCTGGCGGTCATCTCCATGCCGGGGTAGCCCGCGTCGGTGGAGTCGGCATGGCTGCCGCGCCCGCCGCTGAACGAGGCCGCGTAATCGCCGCTCGCCGCCTGAGCCTGCACCGCCCGGCAATTCTGGTTATCCCGCGTGCATTGGCCGGTGATCACGCTGCCGTTCGGCCCGACGCCGCGTGCCACCAGGGCGCTACCCTGCGTGGTGGAGATGGTCAGCGCGGCCACATCGGTGTTGGTCAGGGTGAGGCTGCGTCCGATGGCCTCGGCGATGTTGCGCCGCCCCAGGTCGAGGAACTTGCTCATCTGGCCGCGCGTGACGTTGTTGTTGGGCCGAAAGTAAGGCCGGTTGTTCGGCGCGACGCATGGCTCCCCAGCCCCGCCGCAGGGATAGCCGCTGGCGATGCCGTCGGCAAAGATGTTGTTGGTGTAGCTGTAGAACGGATTGCTGAGCGGGACATCCTCGAACACCTGGCTGCCGCCGTCCGGTGTTATGTCTGCCGCTGCCCTGGAGGGGGCTGCCACCCCGCCCCGGCTGCCGAGGATGCCCAGCGCCAGCACCAACGCCAGCCCGCCCACGCCCCACCGGACCCGCCGCACCCTCGCCCTTGCTTCTATGCGCTCCATCGTGCTCCCCTCCTGCTGATGGGGGCGGCCCCGTCCGCCACCCCCACTACCAAAGATCGCCTGTGCCAGAATCGTTCGCCCGCACTGTGGTGGCTATTATAGAGAGGAGGTCGGGGCACGTCAACAGGCTGGGGGCCGGGATTGGCGCCGTACCTGTCCCCTGATCCATAGGCGCTGGCCTCACCCCCGCTGTCATCCTGAGCGCAGCGAAGGATCTTCTATGAGGTCCGTAGCTGTCTGGGTTGGCGTGGGGCGGTCTCAACGGGCAGCAACCATAACCACCTATCCCAAGATGCCCATGTAGGATATGGCTCCGTCCATTGATGCTGGGGAGTCCTCGATACTTGGGGCAACCCGCCCATCAATGGGCAGAGCCATATCCTACATATGGCAGGGGCGGTTATGCCTGGATTGCAGGATGGGGCCGGGATTTGCGCCGTACCTGTCCCCTGATCCGGGGGCACAGACCCCACCTCCGCTGTCATCCTGAGCGCCGCGAAGGATCTTCGGGGCGGTCCGTGGTGCAAAGGAGAGCGCCGCGCTTCGTTAGCGATCTGGGTATCTAGACAAGATCCTTCGCGGCGCTCAGGATGACAGCGGGGGTTAAGCTGCTTAAGTTCGCGCTTAAAAGAAAGCAGCCCGTTCACCACCAGGGTGAACGGGCTGCTTTCGCTAACGACCAGGGGTCGGGCGGCTTAGACCTCGTGGAACTCGCCTTCGACGGTGCCCTCTTCGGGCGCGCCAGCGGGCTGCGGCTGCGGGCCGGTGCCGTCGGGGCCGGGCTGGCCGGGTGCCCCGTACATCGCGCTGCCGATCTTCTGGATCGACTCGGTCAGCGAGGTTGCGGCACTGCGGATGCGGGCGGCATCGTCGCCGTTCATCACTTCACGCACGTCGCTGATCTTGGCCTCGACTTCGCTGCGGACATCGGCAGCCACCTGCTCGCCCAGGTCACGCAGGCTCTTCTCGGCGTTGTAGACCAGGTTGTCGGCGATGTTGCGTGCCTCGATCAGTTCGCGGCGCTTGGCATCTTCCTCGGCGTGCTGCTCCGACTCGCGCACCATCCGCTCGATCTCGTCCTTGTTCAGGCCGCTCGACGCGGTGATCGTCACCTTCTGCTCCTTGCCGGTCGCCTTGTCGCGGGCTTGCACGCTGAGGATGCCGTTCGAGTCGAGATCAAACGTCACCTCGATCTGCGGCACGCCACGGGGCGCGGGCGGGAGGCCGTCCAGGATGAAGCGACCCAGCGACTTGTTTTCCGATGCCATCGGGCGCTCGCCCTGCAAGACGTGGATCTCCACCTGTGACTGGGCATCCGACGCGGTCGAATAGGTCTCCGACTTCTTGGCCGGGATGGCCGTGTTGCGGGTGATCATCGGGGTCATCACGCCGCCGAGCGTCTCCACCCCCAGGGTGAGGGGGGTCACGTCGATCAGCAGGATGCCCTTCGCGCCGGGGTCGCCGCCGAGCACGGCGGCCTGCACCGCTGCGCCCGCCGCGACGACTTCATCGGGGTTGATCGTGCGGTTCGGCTCCTTGCCGAAGAACTCGCGGACCTTGTTCTGCACCGCCGGCATCCGGGTTTGCCCGCCGACCAGCAGAATCTCGTCCACTGCGTCCTTGCTCAGGTTGGCATCCTTGAGCGCGGCGCGCATCGGCTCGACCGTGCCCTGCACCAGGCTATCCACCAACTGCTCCAGCTTGGAGCGGGTCAGGGTGATGTTCAGGTGCTTGGGGCCGCTCGCGTCGGCGGTGATGAACGGCAGGTTCACCTCGGTGCTCTGCGTGGTCGAAAGCTCGATCTTGGCCTTCTCGGCGGCCTCTTTCAGGCGTTGGAGGGCCATGCGGTCCTGGCGCAGGTCAATGCCCTGCTCCTTACGGAACTCCTCGGCCAGCCAGTCGATGATCTTCTGGTCGAAGTCGTCGCCGCCCAGGTGCGTGTCACCGTTGGTGCTCATCACCTCGAACACGTCGCGATCCTGTCCCGGTTCCAGGGCCAGGATGCTGATGTCATAGGTGCCGCCGCCCAGGTCAAAGACGGCGATCTCTTCTTCCTTGCGCTTGTCGATGCCATAGGCCAGCGCCGCCGCAGTCGGCTCGTTGATGATCCGCAGCACCTTGAGGCCCGCGATATCGCCCGCATCCTTGGTCGCGTTGCGCTGCGCGTCGTTGAAGTATGCCGGGACGGTGATCACCGCGTCGGTGATCTTCTCGCCCAGATACGACTCGGCGTCGGTCTTCAGCTTCTGCAAAATCATGGCGCTGACTTCGGGCGGCGAATAGGCCCGCCCACCCATCCACACCTGCACGTCGCCATTGGGGGCGGCGGCCACGCGGTAGGGCACCAGCTTCAGATCGCGCTGCACGGCGGGGTCGTTAAACTTGCGGCCCATGAAGCGCTTGATCGAGAAAATCGTGTTCTCCGGGTTGGTGATGCCCTGTCGCTTGGCGACCTGACCCACCAGGCGTTCGCCCGACTTCGAAATCGCCACCACCGACGGGGTTAAACGTGCCCCTTCCGCGTTGGGGATGACAGTCGGCTCGCCGCCTTCCAAAATAGCGACCACCGAGTTGGTGGTCCCCAGATCAATACCTATGACTCGTGCCATTGGAGCAATCCTCCTAAAGAATTATCACCGAGAAGTAATCGGGAGGCGTGCCTCCCAATCCTGTTGTCCTAAGTATACCGATCCCATGATAGAACGCCACTAGAGGCGTGTTAGCGTTGCGTTAGAAATTGCGGGGGGCGCAAATGCGGGCGGGCGCAGGATCAGGGCACCTCGTCAATCGCTACCCAGGCGATCTGCACCGGGAGCGACAGGCTGGCCGGGGTGAAGCGAAACGTCGTGGGGGCGGGGCCGACCGTGGCGGCGGGCACAAACGACCAATAGACATGCTCTTGCCCGTCGGCGGTCAGGGGCAGGGGGCGACTCGCTGCGGGCTGCCAGGTGCCGTCTGGCCCGCGCCGGTCCCAGGTGCTGCTCGTCCCGGCGGGAATCCCTGCCGCATAGCGCACCGCCACCCGCAGCCGCACCAGCACCCCGTCCGCCGGGGCCGGGAGCAGGCTGATTGCCGGTCCTATTACCTGGGCCGGGGGCGCGGTGGGCGGTATTGCCAGCCCCGCACCGGGCGTACACGCGGCGGGTGCCCCGGCGACGGTCCACCGGGCCAGCGCACCGGGCGTGCAGTCGCGGAAATCCCAGCGGTGCAGCCCCACGCCGTCGGGCACCTCTGCCGGGCGGTCTCCGGTGACTCCGGCTGCCGCGTCCAGGTGGTAGCGCTGCGTCGCTTCGTCATAAGCGAAGCGCAAGGCAAAGGCATCCCGCGGGTCCGCGACCAGCGGGGCCTCCGCGACGGCAGCACGGCGGATGCGGGCCAGCCGCCCGGTGGTGAAAAAGCGGGTCACGTTCAGGCCGTTGCGGAAGATGTAGGCTCCCTGGTAGTTGTCGGGCAGATTCTCCATATACCAGAGCGTGGGCGGGTCCCTCGTCTGGAGCGGCACGGCACCATAGACCTCGGCTTCCACGGCCTGGGCCTGGGCGGTGGCGACCTGCCAGGGTTGGAGTTGCACCCAGCAGAGCGCCCCACTCCCCAGCAGGGCCAGTAGTCCCGCCGCCCCAACGACCCGTTGCCTGCGGGTGCTCAGGCCCGCCCACGCCGCATCCATCAGCGCCGTAAGCAGGATGCAATAGCCGGGGACGATCAGATAGAAAAAGCGGTTTTGTTGTAGATCGTCCACCTTGGGCGGCAGCGCCAGCACCGGCGCGAGGGTGCAGCCAAGCCAGGCCGTCGCCAGCAGGAGCACGCGCCGCTGCCCCCAGCCCCAGCGCACCAGCGCCCCGGCGAGACCCACCGCACTCACTACCGCTACCACATCGGGCAACAGCACGCCGAGCTGGATGGCGTTGATCGGCGCGAGCAGCAGGCGGGCAAAGGCCACCCCGTTGGTCCACAGCGTCCCGGCATCGTTGATGCGCGCCCCATAGCCACCCAGCCCCCCCCAGACGGCGAAGCGTAAGCCCAGGTAGCTCGCCACCACCAGGGTGAACGGGAGCAACGCGCCGCCTAGTCGCCGCAGCGCGGACCGGTCAAGGCGGGGGGTCAGAAACCAGCCGACGACGGCATAGAGCGGGAGGAAGGCCAGCAGGCTTTCTTTGCTGAGCAGGCCCAGCACCAGCATCACCCCGGCGATGAGGTAGAGGGGCAGCCCGCCGCCACGCCACCAGCGCGTGAACGCCCACAGGCTGCCCAGCCCGAACGCGGCAGCCCACACATCCCACTGCGCGGATAGCCAGGCCAGCGCCTCGAGGTGGAGGGGGAAGACTGCGAACAACGCCCCGGCTCCCCAGGCCAGCCTGCGCCGATCGGTCAGGGCGACCAGCCAGGCCACGAGCAACCCGGCCACGATGGCGTGCAACGCCAGCCCGATCAGGTGATAGGGCAGAGGATCCAATCCCCAGATCAGCCGCCCCAGCCGCCAGGTGAGCAGCAGCCCCACAGGCCGGTAAAAGATCGCCAGCGAATTGGGCAGCAAGAATCCCCAATCATCCCAACCGCCGTTGGTGTTGAGTAGCAGCGCGAAGTCATCGGACAAGAAGCCCACACCCACCACCGGGGCATAGGCCAGCACCGCCAGCAGCGGCACCACCGCTACCCACGCGCCCCACCGCCGCCCACTGCGCCCGGCAGACATGGGATCGGGCCGTACCGGCGCGGTGACAGGGGGTGCATTCATGGCAGCAGGGTAGCACAGCGGATTTGCCTTGTCAAGAATCGTGTTATAATACCCGGTGGGAAGGAGGCACTCCGCTATGCCAACGACATTCGACCAGCTTATCGCTGAGTGGCAGACTTTTTATTTCGCGCTGGGCACGGCGGCGGCCACGCTGACCGGCCTGCTCTTCGTCGCCGTCTCGCTCCACCTGGATCAATTCTCCGGCACTGGAAGTCCGAAACTGCGAGCGATTGCCTTCAAGACGCTGGTCGGTTTTGTCAATCTGCTTTTCCTGTCGCTCTACTTTCTGGTGCCCCACGCGACCCCGCTGGGCCTGGCCCTCTCGCTCATCCTGACTTCGCTGATTGCGGGCGTGATCCTGGGACGGCAAACCTCCTTCCGGGCGTTGTGGATCCGGAAGCTGGGCTGGTGGCGGTTCTTCTGGCGCTTCCTCATGCCCGAACTGGGGCAGGCGGGGATCATCGTCGTGGCCGTCCTGCTCTATTTTGAGCAGACCGCCACCCTCCCGCTACTGGTGCCGCTGATGCTCCTGTTGTTGGGCACCAACGTGCTCAATACCTGGGATCTGCTGGTGCAGGTGGGGCAGGAGAAGCGCGAGGATCAGGCCGAGCAGCAGAACGATCACCCCCAGTTGCGCCGCCTCGAACAGCAGTTGCGCGAAGTCACCCGCCGCCAGCGCCAGATCACCCGCCAGCAAGAAGATACCGCTGCCCGCAGCGGTGCCCCGCCGCTGCCCCGCCGCCGGGGCTAGCACCCCCCGCGCAACTGCTGCCGCCCCCATCCTATCTCTCTTCGACTTTGCTTCCCCACCGATTTGTAACTCCCCAGCGTAGTAATAGCTATAAGGCACTTATGGATGGGCGGAATGGCCCCTGTGACGGGGACCTGCGGGTGCTATTGGTCCTGTCTTTGGCGACGGGACCACCTATTGTCCGTCTCCTGTGTTATACTTACATAGTAACCTGCGCGGTGGAGCGCGGATGGGCACTGGGAACGCTGTCGTTGAAGGAGCCGGTATTAATGGGCACTCACACTTATAGCGGGTCATACTCTTTGATGCGGCAGTTGTTCAGCCTGGAGGG
>JBBSAN010000269.1:0-8314 GCA_038252265.1 Chloroflexia bacterium | reverse complement strand
CCGCCACCGGCACCGGGCCGGTATCATGCGCGATGGAGGGGCGGCGGGGGCCACCAGAGAGCGTGGGGAACGGCTGGAAGCCGAAGCCAAGCACCTGGCGGGCGTCGCTGATAATGACAAACGCCTCGGGATCGACCCCATGGATCAGGTCGGTCAACAGGTTGAGTTGTTGGGGGCGGACCACGGCCATGATCACCCGGTAGTTCGCCCCGGTGTAGCCACCGGTGCCGTTCAGGAAGGTCACCCCGCGCCCCAGGTCGTCAATGATATGGCGGGCCAGCCGATCCGGTTCGTGCGAGATGATCCAGATCAGGCGGGTGGTGCTGGCCCCCTCTTGCACCGCCTCGATAGCCCGGCTGGCGGCGAAGCTGACGATCAGGGCATAGAGCGCCTTGTCGGTGCCGAAGTAGTAGGCGGCCAGGGCCAGCACCAGCACATCGAACCCGACCAGCGCCTGGCTGACCGACACGCCCCGGAAGCGGGTGAGCAGTTGCGCCACGATATCCGAGCCGCCGCTGGTGCCATAGGCGCGAAAGATCAGCCCGGTGCCGATGCCGCTCATCACCCCGCCATAGAGGGTGTAGAGCAGCGGGTCGGTGGTGACCGTGGGCACCCGGCCCGTCAGGTTATCAATGATTACCGAAAAGAGGACGACCGCATAGAGCGTGCGGAGCAAGAACCGCCCGCCGCCCAGCCAGCGCAACCCGGCCAGCAACAGCGGCAGGTTGAAGAGCAGATACATCGTCCCCACCGGCGTACCCACCAGCCGGTAGAGAATGATGGCGATGCCGCTCACCCCCCCCGAAATGACATTGTTGGGGATCAGGAACAGCACGTTCGCCAGTCCCATCAACCCGGCCCCCACCGTGATCAGCGCATACGCTCCCAGCGTGCTCCAGGTCAGCACCCCGCGCACCCCGCGCAGCCGCGCCCGCAAGCTCCGGTTCTGCTTCATCGCTCCGTCCTCCTTCTCCCCGTGTCCCGCGCCTGTCAGCACGATACGGGCCGCGCGACGAAGTGCTGAGTAGACGAGTGCTGAGTAATAAAGAAATACCCCTGGCAGGAAAGATCCTGCCAGGGGTATTCTCTGACGCTCAGCCGTCTACTCAGTCCTCAGTCCTCAGTCCTCAGCACGCGTCCGGGGCGCAGGCCAGCCAGGATACTAGCCAACCCGGCGCGGCGGTCCTTGCCGGCCAGCAAGCCCACAGCCAGGGCGATGTAGAGCAGGGTGAAGACGAGCCACGACTCGAAGCCGGTGCCATTGAACGGCCAGAGCAATTGGGCCAGGAACAGCCCAACCAGAGCCAGGGCATTCCGCACGGTGAGGTTGCCGTCGAGCAGCAGCACCACAGCGAACAGCGATTGCGCCGCCGTCAGCCAGACCTCGTGCGCCTGCCGCCCGTCGAGCGGGAGGGCACTGGGACCACCCGCCGCGATGCTGGTCACCAGCGGCAAGAGGCCGACCAGCAGCGTCCACTGGTTGACCTTCGACGAGACCAGGGTTTGCAGGCCCGTCGAGCCGAGCGCCCGCCAGGCGAACATCCCGGCGATCAGGAACTCCGGCGACTCGCTCGCCAGCGGAGCGACCCACTGCACCAGCAGGAACTTATCAACCCTGAAGCCCTCGCCGATGTGGATCAGCCCCTCGGCGAATGGTTCCGCCGACAGGAAGATCGCCACGGCAGCGAACAGGGTCAGCCCGATCACCACGCTCCGCCGCAGGGCCGGGCGCAACTGGCCGATCAGCGCCGCCGGGCCGACCAGGTGAGGCGCTTCCGCCGGGCGGCGGGCCGACACGACCAGATAGAAGACGAACAGCCCGCCGAAGAGCAGCGTATCGAACAGGTTGACTGACCCCTTAAACGGCAGGGTCAGCGCGTAGAGCGTGGCCGCCAGCAGCACGCCGACCTCCAGCCCGGCCCCACCGGGCAGGTCTACCCCGTGGCGGTCCAGCAGGCCGCGCACGCTGCGCCCGCTCGGCGGGCTGTCGTGGCGGTGCCGCCAGGCGGCGACCAGCACGACCATGCTCCAGCCCAGGCCGATCAGCAGCCGGTTAGCCCCGGTCATATTGGCGAGGGCATACCCGGCATAGGCCGGGTCGGTGGCCGCCTGCCAGGCGAAGTAGGCGTCCACGGCATATTCGGGCAGGATCGCGATCAGGGCCAGCACGGCCAGGGCCAGCGCCTGCGAGATATCAAGCTGGGCGACTTCGGCGGCCCACGAGAGCAGAAACGCCGATCCCAGGATGGCGATCCCAGTCAGCAGGGTCACGGTCAGGTCGTCGGGGTGGGTGCCGACGAGCCGCAGCCCCAGCCAGGGCAGCGGCAGCAGGAGCGCGCCAGCGAGAAACAGCAGTGGTTTGAGCGAGCGGGCCGGGGCGGTCGCGGGAGTAACGGTTGTGTGCATTTGTCCTTCCTTGTTCCTTTGTATGGGTGGCGGTCGGACAAAGGAAAAGACCTTTGCCATGACCGCGGGCGGATAAAAACCGTCCGAGATTCACGCAAAGGTCTTGCAACGCGCTACTGAATAGCGACCGTGTTGGAGCCGGGTGTCTCCACCGTCTTGACGGCGTCCAACCGCAGCCGAGGCTGCGTGCTACTCCCCTTTGGAGCAGATGAGTGGGGCGGCGCGGGCCGCCTTACCGAATACTACGCGGGGTGACCGGGTTTGGATTGACGTAGATCACCCCGTCTTCGACTTTGGTGGCATACTTGCCACTGTTGCCGGTGGCCTGGCCCCCCAATGCCTTGCCCGTCGTCACATTGAACGGCGAGCCGTGGAGCGGGCATTCTACCCGGTCGTCGTAGAAGTCGCCCTCGGAGAGGGACGCTTCGGCGTGCGTACAGGTATCACCGATAGCATAGAACGTGCCCTCGACGTTAAAGACGGCGATATCCACGCCATTATAAGTAATGCGGGTGGCGGTTTCCGGCGGTACGTCCGCCGTAGCGGCGACCCGCACCCATTGTTCGGTGGTCGTTGTCATCGCCGTAATATTACCATATTCGGACGCGATATGCCAGCGGCCCCGACCGGATGACACGGCTGCTGCAAAGTCGTTCGGTGCTGGCCGACTCCCCGCTGTCATCCTGAGCGCAGCGAAGGTAGGCTCGGTGGTCCGTGGTGCCGAAGCGACGATCGCGATCTTCCCTGACGATCGAGCGGCCCCAACAAGATCCTTCGCTGCGCTCGGGATGACCGGGGTGGACTTTGCAACAGCCCCGACCGGATGAACCCCGCCACCGGGTCCGCCGTACCTGAGCCTGGACGCTTCCTTATTTCATATCTCATATCTCGTTTTCCTTTAGGTCTATAATGCGTGATATTGTTAAATAAGCGTATTGGGTTTGACAAGAGCGCGAAGTCTGGGCTATACTTGGACGCGACGCTGCCCGACCTTACGCGGCTCTTACCTACAAACCCGGCCTATTTCTATGAGTAGCACGATTTCCCCGGCGGGAGCCGAGGCCACCGAGCCACCCGATCCCCCCGTTCCCACCAACCCAAGCGCGCCTGATCAGGTCTCCGCCAGCCCCCGGCCTCGCGTCCGGCGGGTGCTCGTGACCGCCGTGCCCCCCCTCCTCACCGCAGAAGCCCTGCCCCCACCCGAAGCAGCGCATAGCGCGGGGCGGGAAAGCCCCCTGCTGGAGATCGCCGCCCCGCCGGAGATCACGCGCAACGGGAACGGGCACGCCCCAGCGCTTGATGTCGATCAGCTTCCATCTGCCACGGACATCCGCCCGCCCGCCCCCAACGGGGTCCCCGCCCGGCGCGGGGCGGCACTGAGGCAACGGTTGCGGACGGATCGCGGCGTGATCGGCGGCGGGGCGGCGGCGATCCTCGGCGGCGTGGGCGAGGCGCTGTTGTTCCCCGTAGCGACCCGCGGCGTGGGAGCGCTGGTGCTGGCTGTAGCAATGGCCGTGGCGGCGCTGGCCTGGCGAGACATGGCCGATACCCCCCTGCTGTCGTTGCGGGCCGAGGGCTTGCGCGGGCTGATCACCTGGCAGAGTGGCCTCGTGGTGCGCCTGGTCGGCATCGCCGGGGCCGTCGGGCTGGGGGTCGAGGGCATCCTGGCCTGGCTGCTTCATCCTGATGAGATCTTCGGGCTGCAAGGGGTGTTCTGGGTAGCGAGCATGGCCCTGCTGCTCCTTAGTTGCGCCCGCTGGTACCCGCGCACGCAGCGTGAGGCCGACCTGGGGCCACCCTGGACGCGGGCCGAAGCGTTGGCCTTTGCGGGCATCATCGTTCTCTCGTTCGTCACTCACCTGGGCTGGCTCGACGAGATCCCCTGGCGCTTCCACTTTGACGAGGCGATTGCCTACACCGAGTCGATGCGCTTCTACAAGGGGCCGATGATCTCGATGTTCACCACTACCTGGTGGAACACCAGCCTGCCCAGCATGTGGTTCCCGTTCACGGCGGGGTTGATGTATTTCGTCGGGCCGGGGCTGGTCGGGGTGCGACTGGGGGTGGCCTTGATCGGGGCCGTGACGGTCATCCCGGTCTATGGGTTCGCCCGGCTCGCCTGGGGCCGCACGGCGGCACTGGTCGCGGCGTTCGCCGTCGCGGTCTCGGCCACCTACATCCATTACAGCCGGGTCTCGATCATCAACATCACCACCCCGTTCTGGTGGGCGCTCTGTTTCTACTTCCTCTTGCGGGGGTTGCGCTCGCGCCGCCCTGGCGACTTTGTCTGGGCCGGGTTGCTGGCGGGCACCAGCATGTACACCTATTACGGCACCCGCCTGCTGCCCTATCTGCTGCTGGCCTTCGGTGGCTACCTGCTCCTCTTTCACTTCCGCGCCACCCGCGAACGGCTGGGCCATCTGGCGCTGGTCTGGGTCGGGTTCTTCGTCGGCTTTGGCCCGTTGATCGGCTACTTCCTGCGCCACCCTGAGATGTGGGCCGGGCGCGGGCTGAGCACGTTGAACGTGCCGCCGGTGATCCCGTCCACCTGGGAGGGGCTGGTCACCGACTGGAACATCCTCGCGCCGCTGGTGGCGCAGAACTTCCTCTCGCTGAGCGTGATCCCCAGCCGCGACACGGTCTGGTACGCGCCGTTCTTCCTGCCGCCCGAAGCGATGCTGCTCCTGCTGGGGGCCGGGGTGCTCCTCTGGCGCTGGCGACAGCCTGCGGCGTTCCTGACGCTGCTGTGGGCGCTGAGTGTGATCCTGAGCGGGGGGACATTGCTCGACTCGTCCACCATCCCCAACTTCGCCCACTGGTCGCCCGCGGTCCCGGCGCTGTTCCTGGCGCTGGCGTTGCCGGTGGCGCTCTGGCTGAACGCCTTGCGGCGGGGCGGTCCCCGGCGCTGGGTGCTGGGCAGCACGATGGTCGCGGTGGGACTGGTCTTGCTTGCCGGGACCGACGCCTACGCCTACCTCGTCACCTACCCCGCCCGCGTCCCCCCCGACAAGTCGCTCGAAGCGGTGCAGGGGCGCTACCTGGCGAGCGTGGGCCCGAACACGATTGTGCGGATCGTGGGCAACTCATGGCAGACCGCCTACCCCGACACGGTGGCGATGATGGCTCCGACGGTGCCCATCGCCAACTTCTTCAATCCGAGCCGGGGGCTGCCCCTGGTGGGCGACCCCGATCATAACCTGTCGTTCATGTTCTACAATGAGCGCGATTACCTGTCGGTTTTCCAGGAATATTACCCCGGCGGCACGGTCAAGGAGTTGCGGACCCCCGACGGCAACGATATAGCGACGGCCTACGAGGTACCGGCGCAGGTGGCGATGGCGCGCTATGGCGTGGCGACCCGGGTGACCGGCGGGGCCGAGGACAAGCTGCTCTGGCAGGGCCAGATGCCCACCGTGGGTGCCCTGCCCGCCGCAGCCTCGCTCAGCTACCCGCTCACCGTCACCTGGAATGGCCTGCTCTACGTCCACAGCGGAGCGCTGGTCAAGTTGCGCCTGGACGGCACCCCCGCGCCCGATCATCCGACCCTGGGGGTGCTGAACAGCCGCCATGAGTTCGGCACGCCGCTCCAGTTCGACTTTGGGTGGACCCCATTCAGCATCACCGTGCGGCTGAACCGCCCCGGCGCGATCCACCTGCTGCTGCAACTGGGCGACGCCCCGGCGGGCGAGGTGCCCCAGAACAACCTGTGGCCCAGCGCCCCCAATGCGGGCCTGGCCGCCGCGTTCAACGGGGCGTTATTGCAGCAGCGCGTCGATCCGTTCATCGGATCGAGCATGTGGCTGCCGCCGCCGAATTCCTATGTCCACGGCCAGCTCTCGCTGACCGAGGCCAGCACCCTGCTGGAGAACGTGCCGATGGCCCCTCTCGGCGGGGGCGGCAACCCGGTGCGCTGGGCAGGCGAGGTGTTCTCGGAGAATGGGGGCACCTATCTGCTCGAAGTCGCCACCGGGGGACGCGCTCAGGTGATGGTCAAGAATATCACCGTCATTAATCTCTGCGACCCCCCGGCAGGGAATACGGGAGCCGTCGGCAGCATTCGGCTCGACCCCGGCTGGAATCCGATACGAGTGAACTTCCAATCGCTGGGCAGCGGGATCAAGCTGCTGTGGACCCGCCCCGACGGAGGGCGGGAGATCATCCCGCCCTCGCGCTTGCGCCATAACGCCGGCGCAACTACCACGCAGCCGTGGCCCCAGGCACCCAGCCCGATCACCTGCGCCACCCCACCTTGACGAACACCGGTCAGGGACTCCGGTTCGCCCCCGGTACTGTACAATCCGGTGCCCCTGCCGATCCGCCGCGAGCCGGTTTACGCCTATGAGCAAGCTATCGCCCGCTCTCCTGCGCCGGTCCCCTGCTCCCGTGCCCCTGGCCCGGTGGCTGGCCGGAGCCTGGACCTATCGTGGGGTGGTGCTGGGCCTGGGCGCGTTCGGCACCGGCGGCGTGGGCGAGGCGCTGTTGTTCCCCGAAGCGACGCGCGTCGCGGGCGTGGTGGTGTTGGCCGGGGCAATGGGGCTGGCCGTCGCCGCCTGGCATGATACGCAGGATGCACCCCTGCTCACCGCCGCGCCCGCCCGAACGGCGACGGCGCGGCGCAGCTTCTCCCTGCGGCTGGCAGGCATCGCCGGGGCGGTCGGGCTGACCGGGGCGGGCATCCTCGCCTGGCTGGCCGACCCTAATGCGGTGTTCGGGCTGCAAGGGGCGTGCTGGCTGGCGAGCATGGCGCTGCTGCTCGTTAGTTGCGCCCGCTGGTACCCGCGCACGCAGCGTGAGGCCAGCCTGGGGCCAGCCTGGACGCGAGTCGAAGTCGCCGCTGCTGCGGGCCTGCTGGCGCTGGCACTCGTCACCCACCTGGCCGCGCTCGACGTAATCCCCTGGCGCTTCCACATCGACGAGTCGATTGCCTTCGAGGAGGCGATGCGCTTCTACCGGGGGCCGATGATTTCGCTGTTCACCACCACCTGGCAGGGGACCGGCTTGCCCAGCATGGAGTTCGCCTACACGGCAGGATTGATGCGCCTGGTCGGGCCGGGGCTGATGGGGGTGCGACTGGGGGTGGCCTTGATCGGGGCGGTGACGGTCATCCCGGTCTATGGGCTGGCCCGGTTGGCCTGGGGGCGGGTCGCGGCGGGGGTTGCTGCCTGGGGGGTCGCGGTGTCGGCGGTCTATGTCCACTATAGCCGCGTGTCGCTGCTCAATGTGACCACGGCATTCTGGTGGGCGGCCTGCTTCTATTTCCTTTTGCGCGGGTTGCGCTCGCGCCGCCCCGGCGACTTTGTCTGGGCCGGGCTGCTGGCGGGCACGAGCATGTACACTTATTACGGCACCCGCCTGCTGCCCTATCTGCTGCTGGCCTTCGGTGGCTATCTCCTCCTCTTTCATTTCCGCGCCACCCGCGAACGGCTGGGCCACCTCGCCCTGGTCGGGATCGGCTTCGGCGTCGGCTTCGGCCCGCTGATCGGCTATTTCCTGCGCCATCCCGACATGTGGGTCGGGCGCGGGCTGCAATACCTGAACGTGCCGGCGGGCATCCCTACTACCTGGGACGCCCTGGTCACCGACTGGAACATCCTGGCCCCCATCGTGGCGAAGAACTTTCTCGGCCTGAGCGTGATCCCCAGCCGCGATATGGTCTGGTTTGGCCCGCTCCTCTTGCCGCCCGAAGCGGTGCTGCTCCTGCTGGGGGTCGGCGTGCTCATCTGGCGCTGGCGGCAGCCCGCCGCGTTCCTCGTCCTGCTCTGGGGCGCGGGGGTCGTGTTCAGCGGCGGCACACTGCTCAACCGGGTCAGCATTCCCAACTTCGCCCACTGGTCGCCCGCGTTGCCCACCTTCTATCTGGCCCTGGCGCTCCCGGTGGCCCTGGCCCTGGCGGCGGTGCGGCGGCTGG
>JBBSAN010000268.1:0-8344 GCA_038252265.1 Chloroflexia bacterium | reverse complement strand
CCTTGATGCCCAGTTCGGCCCGTTGAACGAGGCCGGTTAATCCACCCGGAACCATATCCCCCCCGCAGACGCCCGCCACCCGAAATGGGCGAAATATGGCACCATATTGAGCGCCGACCCGGCGACCCAGGAAACGATCAAAGATCGCCTCAGTTGGCTGACCATCATCGAGGCGATGCGGGCGCAAATCCCACAATTGACCAGCTTCGCCGACGAAGTCCGCAAGGCGGGCTTTAAGTCGGTCGTCGTGCTGGGCATGGGCGGCAGCAGCCTGAGTGCCGATGTGTTCGCCGCCGACTTCCCGACGCAGCGCGGCTATCCCGATCTGTATATGCTGGATAGCACCGATCCGGGCCGGGTCTTGTTGGTCCGCAGCGGCCTGGCCCCGCGCACGACGCTCTATATTGTGGCGAGCAAGTCGGGCACGACCACCGAGCCGCTGGCGATGTTCCAGTTCTTCTGGCCCGATGTCGAAAAGGTGCAGCAGAAACGCGCCGGGGCGAACTTCGTCGCCATCACCGACCCCGGCACGCCGTTGGAAGCCCTGGCGCAGGAGCACCAGTTCCGCCGGGTGTGGACCAACCCTGCCGACATCGGGGGCCGCTACTCGGTCCTGAGCTACTTCGGGCTGGTGCCTGCCGCGCTGATGGGGGTAGACCTGGGCAAGCTGCTGGACCGCGCCCAGGAGATGGCGGTGGCCTGCGCCGCCGAAATCCCGCCCGCGCAAAATCCGGCCCTCTGGCTGGGGGCGGCCCTGGGTGCGCTGGCGAAAGCAGGGCGCAACAAGGTCACCTTCGTCCTGCCCCCGGCGCTCCGCGAGTTTGGTTTCTGGCTGGAGCAATTGATCGCCGAGAGCACCGGCAAAGACGGTACCGGTATCCTCCCGGTCGAAGGCGAGCCGCTAGGGTCGCCGGAGGTCTATGGCGACGACCGGGTGTTCGTGCATTGGACCCTGGCCGGGTCGAAAGAGAAGGAGCCAACCGATGCTCTCGCCGCGTTGCAGGCTGGCGGGCACCCGGTGATCACGATCCAGTTGCGTGATGTGTACGATCTGGGCGGCGAATTCTTCCGCTGGGAACTGACGACGGCGGTGGCCGGGCACATCCTGGGCGTCAACCCGTTCGATGAGCCGAACGTCACCGAGAGCAAAGACAACACCAAACGGCTGCTCGAGCAGTACCAGCAGAAGCACCGCCTGCCGGAAGAGGACCCGACCGCCGAAGAAGGGATGATCAGCCTCTATAACGGGCCGCAGGGCAGCGGGGATCTGGCCGATACGTTGGCGACGTTCCTGCGCACGGTGCAGCCGGGGGATTATATCGCCATTCAGGCCTATATCGACTCGACAAATGAGACGATGGACCTGCTGGAAGCGATCCGCGCCCGCCTGCGCGACGAACTGCGGGTGGCGACGACATTGGGCTATGGCCCGCGGTTCCTCCATTCCACCGGCCAGTTTCACAAGGGCGGTCCCCGCACCGGGGTGTTCATCCAGATCACCGCCGACGAGGCGAACGACGCCAAACTTCCCGGCGGGGAGTACAGCTTCGCCACCTTGCTCCGCGCCCAGGCGCTGGGCGACCTGGAAGCGTTGCGGAGCAAAGATCTGCGCGTGGTGCGCCTCCACCTGGCCGAACCAGAAGCCGGGCTGGAAGAGCTGCGCGATCTGATCATGTCGTAAGGTTTCATCGGGCACAGAGGTATGCCTACCATGAAAGTGTACGAGGAAGTGATTGAGTTTATCGCTGCTGGAACCAGCCCCACTGGCGTGGTAGCGTTTCAGCCGTCGGTAGAGGTGCGGGCACGGGTGGCCGATTTGATCGCGCGCGCCAAAGCCACGGGCTTACCCCCTGATGAGCAGGTGGAACTGGACCATTACCTCCAGCTAGAGCATCTGATGCGCCTGGCAAAGGCTCGTGCCCGACGGTATATAGCCGATGAGCGAATACATTAGTGCTGACTTGCGTCGGCTGGTTGTTGATCGGGCCGAGGGACTGTGTGAATACTGCCTGATTCACGGGGACGATACGTTCTTCGGTTGCGAGGTAGATCATATCATCAGTACTAAGCATGGCGGTCCTAGTGCGGCGGACAATCTGGCTTACGCCCGTGTTTTTTGTAATCTACACAAAGGGAGTGATCTCGGATCGATCTTCTGGGCCACGGGTGCTCTAGTTCGGTTCTTTCATCCTCGTACAGATCGTTGGGCCGAACACTTTGAACTGAATGGTCCGATGATTGCACCGCTCACACCTATCGGTGAGGTGACAAGCCGCATCCTCGATTTCAACAATAGTGAGCGTATTCTGGAGCGGCAGACATTGATCGCTGTGGGTCGCTATCCAACCGAGGCGGCACGAACCCGGATGGCACCGGAGCAGGGTTTGTGAACTTGTGCGGCTGGCACGTTTCTTAGCCTGGCTCACCATAATCAGCTATTGTATGATAGAGAAGGAGCGAACGCATGGATATCGGTTTCATGGGGCTGGGACGCATGGGCGAGAACATGGTGCGGCGGTTAGTACGGGGCGGCCACCGGGTGGTTGCCTGGAACCGCTCACGGCCCAAGATTGACGAAGTCGCGGGCGAGGGTGCCGTCGCGGCCTACACCGTAGCAGACATGGTCAAGGGCTTGCAGCCGCGCCGGGTGATCTGGCTGATGGTGCCCGCCGGCGCGCCGGTGGATACCCTGATTGATGAGCTATTGCCGCAACTCGACAAGGGCGACATTCTGATCGACGGCGGCAACACCAATTTCCGCGACACGATCCGCCGCTATAACATGCTTAAAGAGAAGGGCATCGACTTTCTCGATATCGGCACCAGTGGCGGCATCTGGGGCTTGAAGGTGGGCTACTGCATGATGATCGGGGGCGACGAAGAGGCGTTTCACTATGTCGAGCCGCTGATCAAGACTCTCGCCCCCGAAGATGGTTATATCTACGCCGGGCCGTCGGGCGCAGGCCACTTCACCAAGATGGTCCACAATGGCATCGAATACGGGATGCTCCAGGCCTATGGCGAGGGCTTTGAGATCATCAAGAAGTCGCAGTATAATGTAGATCTGCACAAGCTGTCGGTGACGTGGAACCACGGTAGCGTGGTTCGCTCCTGGCTGCTGGAACTGGCCGAGCGCGCCTTTGCTGACGGCGACGCGCTGGAAGGCATTCGCGGCTATGTGGAGGACTCGGGCGAGGGCCGTTGGACGGTGCAGGAAGCGATCAACGAAAGTGTGCCCGCGCCGGTGATCACCCTGTCGTTGTTGGCCCGCTTTAATTCGCGGCAGGACGAGTCTTACAGCGCCAAGGTGATCGCCGCGCTCCGCAACCAGTTCGGCGGCCATGCCGTCAAGCTGGAGAGTGGCGAAAGCAGCGGTGTCAGCTTCAGCCCCGATCAGAAAGGTGGATGACCATGACCGCTAACCGGTCAGTCGGCGGGGGGATCACCATCACCGAACGGCCTGCCGCGCAGCCAGCAGCCCCCCGCGTCCCCGTTGCGCCCAACCCTTTGCGCGAGGGGCTGCGCCTGCAACTCACGCCGGAACCGTGCATCATGGTCATCTTTGGCGCGACGGGCGACCTGACGATGCGTAAGCTGGTGCCCGCGCTCTACAACCTGGCGATCCAGGGGCTGCTGCCGACAGGCTTCTCGATGATCGGCGTGGCCCGGCGGCCCATGACCGACGAGGAATTCCGCGCCCAGTTGCTCGAAGCGGTGAACAAGTATTCCCGCACGCGCCCGGTGCAGCCGCAGATCTGGGATACCTTTGCCAAGGGTATCTTCTACTCGCAGGCCGAGTTCCACGATCAGGAAGCGTTCCGCAAGCTGCGGGCGCGCATGACGCAACTGGACAAAGAACGCGGGACCGGCGGGAACGCCCTGTTCTACCTGGCGACCGCCCCCGAATTCTACCCGGTCATCGCGCAAAACCTGGGCCTCGTCGGGCTGGGCAACCGCGAGTCCACTCGCGCCCCGGATAGCACCGGCGGTTGGAACCGCATCGTCGTGGAGAAGCCGTTCGGCCACGACCTGCGCTCGGCCCGCGAACTGAACCGCCAGCTACACGCGGTCTTCAGTGAGCGCCAGATCTACCGCATTGACCACTATCTGGGCAAAGAAACCGTCCAGAACATCCTGGTCTTCCGCTTCGCCAATATCATCTTCGAGCCGATCTGGAACCGGCAATATGTGGATAATGTGCAGATCACGGTGGCCGAGAGCCTGGGGCTGGAAGGCCGGGCAGGCTACTATGACCAATCGGGCGCGATCCGCGACATGATCCAGAACCACATGATGCAACTGCTGGCCCTGGTGGCGATGGAGCCGCCGGTGGCGTTCGATGCCGACGCGGTGCGCGACGAAAAGACGAAGGTGCTGCGCGCCATCCCCCCGTTCTCGGTGGATCAGGTGCCGAACCGTGTGGTCCGGGCGCAGTATGGGCCGGGGCTGATGGACGGCAAGCCGGTAAAAGGCTATCTTCAGGAAGAAGGTATCGCACGGGAATCGCTAACCGAAACCTACGTGGCGATGAAGCTCCATGTGGATAATTGGCGTTGGGCCGGGGTGCCGTTCTACCTGCGCACCGGCAAGCACCTGCCCAAGCGGACGACCGAAATCGCGCTGGAGTTCAAGAAGGTGCCGCACCTGTTGTTCCGCCGCACCAGTGGCATCGAACCGAACTCGCTGGTGATGCACATCCAGCCCGACGAGGGCACCACGATCCGGGTCGCCTCCAAGATCCCCGGCCCGCTGATGCGTGCCCGTTCGGTGAACATGGACTTCCGCTATGGCACCTCATTCGGGGTCGAACCCGCCGAGGCGTATGAGCGCTTGTTGCTGGACGCGATGCTGGGAGACTCGACGCTCTTTACCCGCCGTGACGAGGTGGAAGAAGCGTGGGATCTGGTTACATCGATCCTGGAAGGCTGGGAAGAAGAAGCCCGCCTGCAACTGCCCCAATACGAAGCCGGTACCTGGGGGCCGGTCGAGGGGGATCAACTGATTGCCCGCGATGGCCGCACCTGGCGGCGTCTCTAGGCGCTGCGTCATCTGGTTATCTGTCGCGTGCCTGCCAGCCAGTGTTGCTCGGCGGGCATCCTAGCACATGAAAGCGACCGCTATGGACACGACCATTCCTGTGGAAGACTTGCTGGCCGGAGAGAAAATCCCGGTCGGCATTGGCGAGATCGATAAAGAGCTGGTGACGCTGTGGCAAGCCACGGCCAATGCCCCGGCAGAGGACGCGCGGGTAGCGGTCACGCTGGTGCGCGTGCTGAACCTGCTCACTTATGTCGAAGGGGAGGCGCGCGCCGACGAGTTGAACGACGAGATCCGCCGGATCACCGGGCGGCACCCCTGTCGCTCGATCCTGCTGATCTGCACCGGCGACGCCAACGCGCCCAGCAGCATGAACGCCTGGGTGTCGGCCCACTGTCACCTGACGAACGAGAGCGGCAAGCAGATCTGCTCCGAACAGATCTCGATTGCGGCCTCAGGCAGCGCGGTCAACACGATGCACGCCCTGGCGCTGCAACTGCTTATTTCGGACACCCCCGTCTTCCTCTGGTGGACAGCCAGCCAACCGTTCGAAGATCCGGTGCTGGCCCATCTGGCCGATCATATTGATCGGCTGGTTGTGGACTCGGCGGTGTTCAAAGACCCGGTCGGAAGCCTGATGAAGATGGCGGGCATGGGGGACGTCGCTCGCCCGACCATCCTGCGCCGGGCCATGAGCGATTTCAACTGGACCCGGCTCACCACCTGGCGCGAAGTGACCGCCCAGTTCTTTGATCTGCCCGGCTACCGCCGCTATATGCTCGGCATCAGTGGCCTGGAGATCGACTATGCGGTCGCGCCGGGCGATCAAGCCAATCCGGTGCAGGCGCTGCTCTACGCCGGGTGGATGGCGAGCCGTCTCGGTTGGAAATTCGAGGGGGCGGTGCAAGGCAACGACAATACCAGCTTCGACCTCCATTTGCGCCGGGAGGGGCACGGGGTCAACGTGCGGATCAAGCCGGTAGAGGCACCGGGCGAACACGCCCCATCGGGTAGGATCACCGAAGCGCGCCTGATCATCACCCGGCCCGGCCAGGCACATTTCCGCATCACCCGCAACGCGGCGGCGCAGTCCGCCACCACCACGGTGAGCCTGGGCGGGGTCGAGCCGACGGTGCGGACCCTCATTTATATCGAGCCGGACGAAGCCGAGTTGCTGAACCAGGAACTGGAAATGTTCGACCACGATGTGGTCTTCGAGCAGGCGCTCCACATGGCGGCGCTGTTTGCGCGCGGGAGCGTGCCCGCCCAAAACTGGAGTATTGTCGCATGAGTGCGGACGAACTAGAACTGGTAGTCAGCCACGACGCGGCGGAAGTCAGCCGCCGTGCCGCCGATCGGTTCCTGCGGCTCACCGCCGAGGCGCAGGCCCATTATCGCGCCTTCACCGTGGCCTTGTCGGGCGGGTCCACCCCCAAGGGCCTTTATGTCCTGCTGGCCCAGGAGCCGTATCGCTCCCAGGTGCCGTGGGATCTCGTCCATGTGTTCTGGGGCGACGAGCGCTGTGTGCCCCCCGACCACGCCGAAAGCAACTACAAGCTCGCCTATGACGCGCTGCTGTCGCAGGTACCCCTGCCGGAGACGAACATCCACCGGGTGCCTACCGAGCACGGCGACTGCGCCGGAGCCGCCGCCGACTATGCCCAGGAGTTGGTGACGTTCTTCGGGCTGGAGGGCCGGGCGCTGCCCCACTTTGACCTGTTGCTGTTGGGGGTGGGTGATGATGGACACACCGCCTCGCTCTTTCCCGGCAAGCCCGCGCTGGACGAGCGTGACGCCCTGGTGGTCGCCTCCCCGCCGGGCCGCCTGCCGCCCCCACTGGACCGGGTGACACTGACCCTGCCGGTGCTGAACGCGGCCCGACATGTCGTCTTTCTGGCGACCGGCAAGGGTAAGACCGAGATCGTCACCCGCATCCTGGCCGGGGTAGACGCCACCGAGGGTGACTTATTACCTGCCCAACGCGTGCGCCCCGACGATGGCACCCTGACCTGGATCATCGATCAGGCGGCGGCGGGCGAGGGGCCGCGTGAAACGTGATGCGTGATGCGTGAGCTTGTTCGCGTTGTGGGTTGCCGGGATCTTGTTTGAAGGATTTGTAGACTTTATGGCGAATCAGGCAGTGGAGATTGTGCCCTCGATTTTGTCGGCGGACTTTACGCGGCTGGGCGAGCAGGTGCGCGACGCGACCGCCGCGGGAGCACGACGGTTCCAGGTTGATGTGATGGATGGGGTGTTCGTGCCCAACATCACCATGGGTGGGCTGGCGATCGAGGCCGTGCGGCGCAGCACCGACGCCGTGATCGAAGCGCACCTGATGATCGTCGCGCCGGAACAGCATGTGCCCGCGATGGCGAAGGCGGGGGCCGATGTGATCCTGGTCCACCAGGAAGCGGCGGTCCACCTGCACCGGGTGGTGCAGCAGATCAAGGGGCTGGGCAAGCAGGCCGGGGTGGTGCTCAATCCGGCCACCCCGTTGGTGATGCTGGACGAGATCTTGCCCTACCTGGACATGGTCTTGCTGATGACGGTCAACCCCGGCTTCGGCGGGCAAGAGTTCATCGAGAGCATGTTGCCCAAGATCGCGCGCCTGCGCCGCCAGATTGATGCGCTGGGGCTGGACATTCCGATTGAGGTAGATGGGGGGGTGCATCCGGCGACGGTGGCGCGGTGCGTGGCGGCGGGGGCAACCCTGTTGGTGGCCGGCAGCGCCGTCTTTGGCACGCCGGAAGGCATCCCGGCGGCGCTGCAGGCGCTGCGTGCTGCGTATACGAAGCAGGAGGTATAGATTTGGCCCTTACCGATGCGCCGCTGACTGACTTCCAGGCCGGACTGGCAGCGCTGGGGCCGTCGCCCCAGGATCACGGCACGCTGGAGATGATCGTCGTTCGCCCGGCAGTTGATGAACGGGTGGTACTGGATGAGGCGGCTTTAGACCCGACCGAAGGTTTAGTCGGTGACACCTGGAATGTCCGCAAGAGCAGCCGCACCGCCGATGGTAGCCCTCATCCTGAAATGCAAATCACGCTGATGAACAGCCGGGTCATCCAGGCGGTTGCCGGGGATCGGGCGCGCTGGCCCCTGGCGGGGGATCAACTGTTTGTCGATCTGGACCTGAGCACGGACAACTTGCCGGTGGGGCAACGGCTGGCGATCGGGACGGCGGTGCTGGAAATCACCGCCATGCCGCACACCGGCTGCGCCAAATTCACCGAGCGCTTCGGCTCCGAGGCGATCCGCTTCGTCAACGGCGCGGAAGGGCGAGAGGCGCGGCGGCGCGGCATCTATG
>JBBSAN010000267.1:0-8361 GCA_038252265.1 Chloroflexia bacterium | reverse complement strand
CCTAACCCCCAACCCCTGCTAATTGCAATAACTCGCCCACCAGCGCCGACGCCGCATCGGGGCGAGCCAGAGTGCGGGCTTTCGTGCCCATGTCGGCCAGGATGCCGGGCATGTGGATCAGGCGCAGGACGGTATCGGCCAGGCGATCCGGGGTCAGCTTGTCCTGAAGGAGCACAATCGCTGCGCCTGCTGCCTCCATCCGCCGGGCGTTCGCCGTCTGCTCGTCCGCCGATGTGCCCGGCAGCGGCACCAGCACAGCGGGGCGACCGACCGCCGCCAGTTCGTTCAACGTGCCCGCCCCCGCCCGGCCCACCACGAGGCTCGCCAGCGCCAGCAGATCGGCCAGTTCTGCCCCGACAAACGGGACCGGGCGATAGCGCGCCTGCGCCAGGGGGCTGGCCCCAGCCAACCCCTCGGCCTGCTGGATGTCGGCCCGGCTGCCGTCCGGCCCCTCACCGGTCTGGTGGACCACCTGGGCCTCGTCCAGCAGTGCGGGAAGCGCGGCGAACACCGCCTCGTTCACCGCGTGCGCCCCCTGCGCCCCTCCGGTCACATAGATCACCGGCAGCGCCGGGTCGAGCCGCCAGTACGCGGCGGCGCGGGCCGGGTCGCCGTTCAGCACGTCGGGCCGCACGGGATTGCCGGTCAGCACCGTCTTGGCCGGAGGAAAGTCGCGGGCCGATTCGGGGAAGCTGATCGCCACACGCCGGGCAAAGCGCGCCGCGATCCGGTTCGCCAGCCCCGACCGCACCGTCTGCTCGTGGGTCAGCACCGGCACCCGCAGCAGCCACCCGGCAATCACCGGCGGCACACAGACGTAGCCCCCCGTGCTGAAAATGACGGCAGGGCGGAAGCGGGCCACCTGGGCGAACGCCTGCCCCACCCCCAGCGGGATCCGCAGCAGGTCCAGCGGCGTGCGCCAGGAGAAGTAGCGGCGCAGCTTCCCGGTCTCGACCACGGCATAGGGCACGCCCAACTCGGCCATGCGCTGGCGCTCGACCCCGGCGCGGCTGCCCAGGTAGAGCAGGGTCAGTGGCGGGCCGTCCGCCGCCACGCGGGCGCGCAACGCCTCGATCACCGCCACTGCCGGGGCGACGTGCCCCCCGGTCCCCCCGCCGGTGATCAACACCCGCAGGCCACTCCCGTCACTGACCGTCACCGTATCTCCTTACGCCACCCGCTGGTATAAACAGAGCAACGCCTACAACCAGCGTTGCTCTATTCTACCCCTTTTAGCCCCCGCCGTCTGCTGCGCTACGGGGTCGGCAGCGCAGGCATTTCGCCGGGGGCGGTGATGTGCCAGTAGCCCGGCTCGTCTGCGGTGCTGCGGTCGGCGTCGATGCTGCTGGTTTGGTCCGCGTCACGGTCAGGATCGGGCGCTTCGCCCATCGTCCGGGCCCCGGCCACCCCGGCTGCTGCCGCGCCCACATACGCGCCGCCCGTCGCGCCTGCCGTCATACTACCACTCTGCATCCCCGCCAACGCGCCTCCGGTGATGATCGGTTCGGCGGGCACGCTGGCATCGGTGGCGGGATTGCCCGTCGTCACCCGCTCATCGTCCCAGGCATCCGTCACCCCACCGGCTACCCCCTGGCCCTGGCGGCGTTCGGCGGGTCCGCCGGGATGCACGGTCCCGTCGTCTGCCGTCGGGTCCACGCCACTGCGGAAGCGGATCCAGCCGGTGTGGGCCAGTTGCTTCACCGCTTTATCGGCGCTCGACTCGTCCATCTGCAACTGCTGCATCAGCGCATGGCGCATCGTCACCTCGCCTTTGAGCATATCCCCGCGCAGGGTTTGCCCGAACTGGTTTTGCAAGACGGTTAACGCCTGGTCCATCATCGTTTCGTCCATAAGGGCACCTCCTGGTATAGTGAATCGAACGAATATGCCCAGCACGTATGCAATAAACAGGCCACTAATAGTCGGGGCGGCTGTGGGCGATGGTCGCGCAATCGTCAAAGCGGGTGACCACCGGCGCGGCCCCGCCACCGGGCAGGTGGAGCACCGACACCGAACACAACCCCACCGCGTCCATATGATAGAGCCGGGGCGGGGCCACCCCGAAGTAGGCCAGCGTTGCCCGGATCGTGCCGCCGTGACTGACCAGGATCAGCCGCCCGCCGGGGTGCCGCGCCGCCAGGGCCAGGGTCGTCCGGCCCACCCGGCGTTGGAACCGCCGCCAGGCCGGGGAGGTACGCCGCATCGCCCGACCCAGCCGCGAGTCGGCGCGGAGCCGCTGCCCCACCCGGCTGTCGCGCATCCGGTTGGAGCGGGACGGCCCCAGGAAGGTCTCCACCAGCCAGCGCACCGGCAGGGTGTAGGCCGGCGGCTGCCACTCGGCCAGCGCCGCTACCACCCGCGGTTCCAGCCCCACCGCCGCGCCCACGATCCGCGCCGTGTCATGGGCGCGCTGGAACGGGCTGCAATAGAGCGCATCGAACGGCCCCCGGTGTTGGAGCCAGACTCCGCGCTGCGCCGCCTGTTCCTGGCCCAACGCGGTCAACGGACGCCCATTTTGCGTCTCGCCCCAGGTGATCCGGGTCGGCTGCCCATGCCGGATCAGGTATAGCTCGGTCATTCCGGCTCCTTTCGCCGCCCTATCTCGTGGCCCTGTCAGCAAGGCCCGGACCATTGGCCGGGGAAACCTGACCCGGTTTTGGGGCCGATTTTCCCCCGATTCTGGGACTCGGATTCGCTTGACTCTCCCCGGCCCCGGATGTATAATGGCACCAACCACCGTCAGAGGGGGTTGGGATAATGCTCAAGACGCTAATTAAACTTTGCTCCATCCTACTATCACCGGCCACGAGACCTTTGTGTCTCAGGCCGGTGACTCTGTTTTAGGGGCTAATTCGCGCCTGGGACACCGAGTCCGCACCCCAACCTATACGGACGCCCTGCGCTGGAAACCGGCGGCAAACCGGGTGCCAAGGAGGAAAGCAGCACCCCGGCGCAGATCTTTCGCACAGCGGTGGCCTGGAGGGCACGCACTTATCGTCGGCGCGGATCATTTGTCGCGCCAGGGAGCGTATTAACCCTTAGTAAGGAGGTAGAACCGATGTACTCGAGTCTAATCGGGAAAATCGAGAAAGCGAAACGCTACCAGCAAGAGCCGGAGCGGATTAACTTTCAAGCGCTTACCTTAACCTTCAATGGCGAGAACTCAACCCACCATGTCTCGCTGGATGGCGCACAGTGGCATTGCGACTGCGACTTCTTCCACAGTAATAGCACCTGTTCGCACGTCATGGCGATGCAACGCATCCTCGCCCCCATGCTCGGCCCCGACGCCCGCTATGGCCCCGACCCGCTGGTCAACGCCCATCTCCACGACGAGGAGGTCGCCCCCGTCGCCTGATGAGCAACGAGCAGCGCGTTGCGCGTTGTAATTAAGTTCTTGCTATAGCAGAGCCGGGCGCGTGCGCCCGGCTCTCCCATTCTCCCCGCAAATCCACAGCCTCTGATTTCTGATTTCTAATTTCTGACATCTCGCCCTGGCGTCTGGCAGTTCGGCAGGAAAGTCGCCGCCGCGATCTTGCTCAGTTGCCCCCGCGTCGTCGCGTTGGTGGGCCGGAAATAGGGCCGGTTGCCTGGCGGGACACACGGCTCGCCCGCCCCGCCGCAGGGGTAGCCGTTGACGATGCCCCGCGCCGCGATCCGTTCGACAAAGAGGTAGAACGTGCTGCCCGGCGGGCTGTCCTCGAACGTCTGCCCCGTCGGCGTCTCGGTGAACTGTGCCGTGTTGCTCACAATCTTGGCGATCTGCCCCCGCGTGGCCGGATTGCCGGGCCGGTAGTAAGGCCGGTCCATCGGCGCGATGCACGGCTCGAAGACGCCACCACAGGGGTAGCCGCCGATGACCCCCCGCGCCGCCAGTTGCTCGATCGGGGTGTAGAAGGTGCTGCCGGGGGCCACATCCTCGAACGTTTGCCCGCTGGCCGGGCCGGTCAGCCCCGCCGCGCTGGCGATGATCTTGGCGAGTTGCCCCCGCGTCACGTTGCTATTCGGGCGGTAGTAGAGGCCGGGGCACGGCTCGCCGGGCCCGCCGCACGGATACCCCCCGACAATCCCCCGGCAGGCCAGGCAGCGAATGGTGTCATAGAAGGTGCTGCCCACTGGCACGTCCACGAACTGGATCGGGCACGCCGTCGCGGCAGGCGTGGCACTCGGCGTGGAGGTGGTACTGGCAGTAGCGATCGGTGTCGATGTAGCACTCGGCGTTCCGCCCGGCCCATCGTAGTAGGCTTGCCAGGTAATCTTGTCAGTGGTGGTCGAAGCGCAGCCCCCCATCACGTACTTGATTTGCCAGACATCAGTGGTATAAGTGCTCGGCAGGGTCACCCCCAGTGTCACCCACCCCCCGTTATACGGCTGGCGGCGGGGATCGCCGAACGGGTAGGCGGTATCGGTCGTCACCAGATCCGTCAGGATCGTGCCGGTCCAATTCAAGTCAAAGGGGACCGGGTTGGTCGGATCGCTCACGCGGACCAACTCGATGCTCGTGTCGCAGTTGGCGTCCCCCGGATCAAAGAACATGAACCCGATCCGCCCGCCCGCGTGTTCACTACCAATTAGCGTCAGAGACCAGCTAAGATCACCGTTCGCCGCCCGAATATTGTTCAGGCGCGATTCCTTGACCAGGGGGCTAATCGTCTCCAGGTTGTCCGGCGCACGTGGCCCTCCCAACGCGAGGGAATACTGGTTCGCGCCGTTGCCATAGGTACCGCTGCTGTTCACATCGTCGGTATAGACCTGGAGCCGGAAGTTGCCCGTGGCGGCCAGGCCTGCGGGCAGCGTGCCGACCAGGAACCACCGGTTATGGGTGGCGGAAGTACCGTCATCCTGGAATGACACCGGCGGCCCTAGCGGCACATCGTCATCATAATAACCAGGGGTATTGTCGGGCTGATAAATTTGGAAGTACGTGCGGTAGCGGTACTGGGTAGGTAAAGGGACCGGCGCACATAGCTGGGTGTCGCCGGTATCGGAAGCCGTGCCCCCAACCCCAGCCCCGCTCCGGTAATATTGCGCGGGGTCGTAGACGTACAGATTGATGTCGCCCGCCACTGCATCAACTAATACCGAGTAGTTATACCCAGCGTGCGTGCTAGGGCCAGCAACGTAGGCCGGGTTGGGCGTTGCGGTATTCAGTTGATTGGTGATGCAGTCAAAGCCGAGTTCGCTGTGGATATACCGGGTATTATACGGATCGCCATTAAGATTATCGGAGCCGGGGCCGTCAATCGAAGCCCAGAACTTCTCATTGACGAGCGAGCAGTTGGGACAGTTGCCCGGCCCCGGCCCATAGCCGACCGCGACCGGCGTCGGGTTGCCCAGGCCGTACGACGCACAATTGAGGCAGACAATCGGCAGCACGGGCAACGTCGGCGTGGCTGTCGCCGTCACGGTGGGTGGCGTCGTATTGGGTGTGTTCGTTGGGGTGAACGTCGGCGTGTCGGTCGGCGGGTTGGTTGGGGTGAAGGTCGGCGTGTCGGTCGGCGTGTTGGTTGCCGTCGGGGTGTCGGTGGGCGTGCTGGTGGGCGTGGTAGTGGCTGTAGCCGTAGGGGTGCTGGTCGGCAGAGGAGTGGACGGCGTGGCCGTTTCCGTCGGCAGCGGCCCGGTGCGGCCCACCCCCACTTCCCACACAGTGCCATCGTAAAGATAGCGCCCAAGACAACTGGTGTTATAGTGTACCAGCCACCAATCCCCGGCATAGTTGTTGGGCAGGGTGATCCCGAGCGTCACCCATTGTCCATTATAGGGACCCACAGAATAGCCCCGCAACATGGTAATCAGCGTTGTGTTTGTAACACCCGTCCAGTTCAGATCAAAAGGAACAGGATTGTTGAGGTCACTCTGGCGGAACAACTGTAAGGAATTGTCACAGTTAATCAGATCGCCCGGATCATAGAGCCGGACACTGATCGCCTCGCCGGCGTGCTCGCTGCCGATCCAGGCGAGGTACCAGTTCGGATTAGTAGGGTCCGGGGCTGCTGAGTTGTTGGTGAACAACGATTTATGGCGCAGGCTGGTGATTGTCTCGGTGGTGTTCGGCGAGCGGGGGCCGCCCAATGCCAGGGCATACTGATTCGCGCCCATGCCATAGGTGCCCTGTGCATTGATGTCATCGGTGTAGACCTGGAGCCGGAAGTCGCCCGTGGCGGCCAGGCTGGCGGGTAGCGTGCCGATCAGGAACCACTTGTTATGGGTGGCGGGCGTACCATCGTCCTGAAACGAGACCGGCGGCCCCAACGGCACATCGTCATCGAAATTGTCGGGCGTATTATCGGGCCGGTAAAGCTGGTAGTAAGTGCGAAAAAGGTACAGGGTATTACCCGGTAGCGCACATGCTTGATAGTCGTTCGTATCGGGGTCCGTACCGTTTATACCCTGGCGGTAATACTGAGCCGGATCATAAACATACACATTCAAATCGCCTGCGGTGGGATCCTCGTGGATGGAATAGCTGTAGCCCGCTCCCGGCAGGGGACCAGGAGTATATACAGGGTTGGGGGTCGCTGTGTTAATCTGGTTGTTAACACAGTCGAAGTCAGCTTCGCTGTTAATAAATTTCGTGTTATAAGGATCGCCCTGCCGCTGATCCCTACCTGGGCCCGAAATTGAAGCCCAGAACCATTGATTCTGGAGCTGGCAGTTGGGGCAGTTGCCCGGCCCCGGCCCGTTGCCGACTGCAACCGGCGTCGGGTTGCCGATCCCATAGGCCATGCACGTGGGGCAACTGAGATCGACCCAGGGAATGGGGGTGGCCGTGGCCGTGGCCGTGGGCGGTGGCGTACTCGTGGGCGAGGGCGTGTCGGTGGGTGTGGGTGTTTCCGTGTCAGGCGGGGGCAGGTTAGGCACGACCAGTTGCCAGATGGTGCGGTCGGTGCTGGTCGCGGCACAACCGGCCATCACATATTTAATCTGCCAGAGATCATCAGTGTAGTTATTGGGCAGCGTCAATCCCAGCGTCACCCATTGCCCGTTATAGGGCTGGCGGCGGGGGTCGCCCGGTGGGTAGCTCGCGTCAGTCGTCAGTAGGCTGGTTTCTATGATGCCCGTCCAATTCAGGTCGAAGTCGATGGGCGTATTAGGGGCGCTCGCCCGGACAACCTGGAGATAAGTGTCGCAACCCATGTCGCCGGGGTCGTAGAGCATGAGACTCATCCGCTGGTCCGCATGGCTGCCATCGATCCAGGCCACGTCCCAGCGAGCGTCGGTCGGGGTAGGGACCGCGCGGATGTTGTTCAGCCGCGACATGGTAAAGGCACTATAAATATGCTCGTCGGCTGTCGGGGCACGTGGCCCGCCGAGGGCCAGCGCGAACTGATTAGAGCCCGCCCCATAGGTTCCTTGCGCGTTGTGGTCGTCGGTGTAGACCTGAAGCCGGAACGGGCCCCCGCCTGCCAGCGCAGCAGGCAGGGCACCGAGGGAGACCCACTTGTCATGGGTGGCCGGGGTGCCATCATCCTGGAACGACAGCGGCGGCCCCAGCGGCACGTCGTCAAGATAATTATCCGGGGTATTGTCCGGCTGGTAGAGTTGATAATAGGTGCGGAAGCGATAGCGCCCATTGGCGGTCGGGGCACAGAGTTCGCTATCCCCCGTATCAATGTCCGTCCCACCCGCCCCGCTCCGGTAATACTGCGCCGGGTCATAGACATAGACGTTCAAATCACCCGCCGCCGCATCCACCGGGATCACATAATTATAGCCTGCGTTGGGGTTCGGGCCGGGGACATAGGCCTGGTTGGGATAGGACTGATTCAGTTGATTATTGGTACAGGTAAACCCTTCGAGACTATAAAGAAACCGGGTATTGTACGGCTCCCCGTCACGACTATCCGAGCCAGGCCCGTCAATCGCCGCCCAGAACGCCTGATTCACGAGCGGGCAATTGGGGCAGTTCCCCGGCCCTGGCCCGCCACCCACCCCAACCGGGGTGAGGTTGCCCACGCCGAACGCTGGCCCCGGTCCGCCCAGATACGTATAGGGGTAGCGCGTAGCCGTGGCCGTCGGCGTGATCCCCCCGGCGGGCGGGGCGGCAGGGCGACCCACCGCCCCCTGCGCGCCGGTCGAAGGGGTGGACCCCAGCAACAGCAGGGCAAAGGCCCCCAGCAACATGACCAGGCCAACGAGCTTAGGCATCGGTTTCTCCTTGGTTGAGCAGGCGGCGACGAATCTTGGGGTCCCGGCCACGCAGGGGCGCGCAGAATCAACAACAGGCCAGCATGGGGCCAGCTTATAATGACAAATCAACTGCCCGCCAATTATAGCGCGAAAAACCAGTGAATACAAGATGCACTACATTTGCACTTTTTACAATTCGTGCCTGGCCGTTCGCGGGGCCTGTCCACATCT
>JBBSAN010000266.1:0-8402 GCA_038252265.1 Chloroflexia bacterium | reverse complement strand
CGTCGTCAGCGCGGTGGTGTTGGCCGGGTACGGCATAGCCGTCCTGCGGACGGTCCTCCGCCGGGGCCCGGCGGCGCTAACGGTGGCGGCCTGGTTGCCGCTGGCGACAGCCTGGCGCTTGCTCCACCAGGAAGACCTGGTACCGCGGGGGGCTGATTTCCTCTTGTTCCGCTCGGCACCGTTGCTGGCCGTGGTGGCCGTGGCGCTGGGCGCGCTGGTCATCCCACTGGGGCCGGGCTGGATCGGGTTTGACCCGCCGATCGGCGTATTTTATTTCATCGTCGTCCTCGGCCCTTTTGCTGTGGGCATGATGAATGCCGGTTGGAGCCAAAACAGCAAGGTTGGGCTATTCGGCACGTTCCGCGCCGCCGCCCACCTGATTAGTTATGAAGTGCCGTTGGGTTTCGCGGCGATCGGCCCCGTCATGGCGGCGGGTTCCCTCAGCACGGGCCGTATTGTGGCCGCGCAGGCGGACCTCTGGTATGGGATCTGGCAGCCCCTCGGACTGGGGATTTACCTCCTCGCCGCCCTGATGGTGAGCTTTCAGCATCCCTTTGATATCCCGCAAGGCGGCGCGGAACTGGCCGGGGGAGTGCTTAGCGAGTACAGCGGGGCGCGGTTGCTGCTCTGGCGCGTCGCGCTCGATGGGGTATTTGCCTTGATGATGGCGATGGGCGTGGTGCTGTTCTTGGGCGGAGGGCAGGGACCGGTCCTCCCCACTCCGGTCTGGTTCGTGCTAAAGACGGGGCTGTTGAGTGCCCTCGTGTTGGGGGGTACCCGGCTGTTCCCCCGGTTGCGCCAGGATCAGATGCTGACCCTGGCCTGGAAAGTGCTCTTGCCGGCCTCGCTGCTCAACGTCGCGCTGGTGGGAATCTTGACCTTGATCCTGATCGGAGGGGGACCATGAACACGATCCTGGGCTGGGGTCTCTTTCTGGCGCTGGCCGGGATAACCGTCTGGACGGCAGGGGGAATGCTCATCACCATGAGTATGTATCGCGCCGGGCTGGCCTTGATGGCGAGTTTTGTGGCGCTGGCCGGGTTGTTCATTTTGCTGGACGCCGATCTGCTGGCGGCGATTCAGGTCATGATGAATATCGGCGGTATGCTGGTGATGATGTTGTTTATGGTCATGTTGATGATCGACCCCGGCGGGGAAATGATGTGGGACATGAAGCGCAAGATGCACCTCGCCGGCCCTGGTGCGCTCTCCATGAGTATGCCCCGTCAGGCACCGCCGTCCCCGTCACCGCAAGGGGCAACCACGCCTGCCGCCGGGCCGTCCCCGGTATGGACGTGCCCGATGCACCCCGAAATCCGCCAGGACGGGCCGGGGCAATGCCCGCTGTGCGGCATGGACCTGGTGCCAGCGGCAGCGAGTGCGCCCGCCGCAGGGTCGCCCCCGGTGTGGACGTGCCCGATGCACCCCGAAATCCGCCAGGACGGGCCGGGGCAATGCCCGCTGTGCGGCATGGATCTGGTGCCAGCGGCAGCGGAGGCACCCGCCCCCGGCGCGGCGGGTGCCTCGGTGTGGACGTGCCCGATGCACCCCGAAATCCGCCGGGACGGGCCGGGGCAATGCCCGCTGTGCGGCATGGATCTGGTGCCAGCGGAGGCCCCTGCCGCGCCGGGGGCGGGGGCCGCGGTGTGGACGTGCCCGATGCACCCCGAAATCCGCCAGGACGGGCCGGGGCAATGCCCGCTGTGCGGCATGAACCTGGTGCCAGCGGCAGCGGGTGCGCCCGCCGCTGGCGCTCCTGTGCCGACGGCGACCACCGGTGCCGCGCCCAGGACGACCTTGAATCCCCAACAGCATTATGACATGATGGTGGGCATGGCGATGTCCACCGCGCAACTGCCGTGGGCTGGCGTGGTGGGGGCCGGTTCCGCCCTCGCCTTAATGGCGCTGATCCTGACGACCCGCTGGCCGGTCGTGACGACCGGGCCAACCGGCGATACGACCCGGGCCGTGGGCAATCTGCTGCTCTCGCGGTACATGATCGCGTTTGAAGGGGCCGCGTTTCTGATCCTGGCGGGTATTGCCGGTGCGGTGGTCTTTGCCAGCCGGCTGCCCGGCCTGGGGCCGCCCGGGTCGCCGGGTGGGGAGCCGGGGGTGCCCGCCGCCGCCGGTGCCGCGGGGACGCTGGCCTCTGGCGGGTCCCCCGTAGAAAGACAAGGAGATTCCTGATGGATGGTCCGGGTCTGGTGCCGTATCTTCTGGTGGGCGCGTTGCTGTTCGGCATTGGCGTGGCCGGGGTGCTGTCGCAGCGCAGCGGCGTCATGATCCTGATGAGCCTGGAGATTATCTTGAATGCGGCCCTGCTCAACGTGGTCGCCTTCTGGCGCTTTGTGGCGCCAGCGAATTACGACGCGCAAGTGTTCGCGATCATCATTGTGACGATTGGCGCGGTCGAAATGGCGACCGGTCTCGGCCTCATGCTGTTACTGTTTCGCCGCCGGGGGACCAGTAATGTCGATGCGGCCCGTGAGTTGAAGGATTGATCGCCATGGATGGGTTTTGGCTGGCCCCGCTCTTTCCGCTCACGGTCGCTGCGGTTTTGCTGCTGGCCGCCGGGCGCCTGCCGGCGTGGGTGGCCCCGGCGGCCAGTATCACGGCCCTGGTCGCGTCGACCACGGTGGCCGTGGGCGCGCTCCTCGCCGCGATCGGGGGGCCGACGGCGGCCCGCCCGGCAGTCGCGCTGCCCTGGATGACCGTGGGCGGTCGCACCTGGACGCTCGCCCTGGCGCTTGATCCCCTGGCGGGGATCGCGGCGACCCTGGTGGCCGGCGTCGCCCTCGTGGTCTTCATCTACGCCGCGACCTACATGGCGGCGGACCCGGGGCGGGAGCGCTTCTTCCGGCTGTTCTGCCTGTTCGCCGGGGCCATGCTCATCCTGGTCCTGGCCGCCGATCTGCTGACCCTGTTTATCGCCTGGGAAGTGGTCGGCCTTTGCTCCTACCTGTTGATTGGTTTCTGGTCAGATCGGCCCGGCGTTGCCGCCGCAGCGACGAAAGCGTTCCTCACCACGTGTATCGGCGATGCGATCATGCTCCTGGGCATTCTGTTGTTGACCCGGGCCACCGGGACGGGGCGCATTGCCGCCATCCTCGATGCCATTGTGCACGGGCAGTTGGCCCCGACCGTACTGGTCCCGGCGGCCCTGCTCTTGCTGGCCGGTGCCGCCGGTAAATCGGCCCAGGTTCCCTTCCAGGGCTGGCTGCCGGATGCCATGCACGGCCCGACCCCGGTGTCGGCCCTGCTGCACTCGGCGACGATGGTGGCTGCCGGGGTCTTCCTGATCGCCCGCCTCTATCCCCTCTTCGCTGCCGCCGGGCCGGTCCTCCCGCTGGTGGCCTGGATCGGGGTGCTCAGCGCCCTGGTCGGGGGGGGGGCCGCCCTGGTGCAGACGGATCTGAAACGTACGCTGGCCTATTCCACCATCAGCCAGCTGGGGTTCATGTTCGTTGCGCTGGGGGCGGGCAGCCTGGGCGCGGGGATCTTGCTGCTCATCGCGCAGGCGTTGTATAAGGCGCTGCTGTTTTTGGCGGCGGGGGCGGTGGATCACCAGGTCGGGGGGACCGATTTCGCCCGAATGGGCGGGCTGGCCCGCCCGCTGGCTGGGACCTTCGCCGGGTTCCTGGTCGGCGCTGTGGCCCTGGCGGGCCTGCCGGTGACCCTGGCCTGGCCGCCCAAAGACCCGGTTCTGGCCGCCGCCTGGGCCGCCAACGGGCCCTTGTTCGCTGCTGCGCTCCTCGCCAGCCTCCTGACCGGTCTCTATACGGCCCGCATGGTCAGTCTGGTCTTTTTCGGCCCCCCGCGCCCCAGCGGCGCGCCCCGGAGCGACGCGCCGCTGGGTTTGCGCGGGCCGGTGCTGGCGCTCGCTGGCTTGATCCCCTTCGGCTTGCTGGCGAATGCCGGGTGGTTGGGCTCCCCCCTCAGCCAGATCCTGGGGGCCCCGATCCCGGAGGCCGTGGTGCCGACGGTGCTGGGACTGACGACGGCGGTGCTCGGCGTGGGCCTCGGCCTGGCGGCCGCCCGTCGCTGGCCCGGCGTACCCATTTGGCCGCCGCTCGTCCGGCTTGCGCCGTTGTTGGCCGACGAATGCGGCTTGCGGCGTCTCTATCAGGGCGTGCCGGTGCTGGTGCTGGCGGGGAGCCGGGCGGCGGCCACGTTCGATGACCACGTGTTTAACGCGCTGGCGCCGGGCGTCGCCGGGGCCCTACGGGCGGGCGCGCAGGCCCTCGCCGGGATGGACCGCGCCGTCTTTGACGCGGGGGCGACCACGATCGCGCGGGCCACGCGGCGGGCCGCGCGGGCGGGCGCGGGGTTTGAGCGCGGGCGCGTTGATGCCGGGTTCAGCGGGCTGGGCGCGGCAATCCTGGTGGTCAGCAGCCGGGTCCGGCGCCTGCAAACGGGGCGGATCGAAAACTATTTACTGCTGTTGTGTGCCTGGGGGCTGGGCGTGATCACGGTGGCCGTGCTCCTCGGCCTGATTCTCCAGGGGCGCTAGCGACGACGAGCCGCCGGCAGGCAGCGGGTGGTGAGTGGCCGTGCCGGGACACTCACGGGCTTCTAGGAGAAAGAAAGGATCCGGACTCGTGCCCTTACTGACCCTGATCATCTTTGTGCCCCTGCTGGGGACCGTCGCGCTGTACCTCCTGCCGCGCCCCGCCGCCTGGCGCGGGATTGCCCTGGGCACCAGCGGAGTGGTCTTGCTCCTGAGCCTGGCCGCAGCGCTCCGCTTCGATTGGGCGAGCGGCCGGATCCAGTGGGAAGAACGGGTGCCCTGGATTCCGGGGTTGGGGGCCAGCTATCACCTGGGGCTGGATGGCCTGTCGTTGCCCCTGGTGCTGCTGACCGCGCTGCTGACCTGCCTGGGGCTGGTGTTTTCGGCCAACGAAACGCAACGCCCCCGCGAGTTTTTCGCGCTGTTCCTGGTCATGGAGACCGGGCTGCTCGGCGTCTTTAGCACGCTCGATTTGCTGCTCTTTTACGTCTTCTTCGAGGTGGCACTCGTCCCCATGTATTTTATTATCGGCGGCTGGGGCCACGGTCGGCGGTTGGAAGCCGCCATGAAGTTCTTTCTGTATACCCGTGTGGGCAGTCTCGCGATGTTGCTGGGGCTGCTGGCCCTCTACCTCAACACCACCCCGCGCACGTTCGACCTGCCCGCCATCCTGGCCGCTCGACCGTTTCCGGGTGCCGACCTGGCGGCCACGCTGGTCTTGCTGGTCCTGTTTATCGGCTTTGCCATTAAGCTGCCGATTGTGCCGTTCCACTCCTGGCTGCCCGATGCCCACACCGCCGCCCCCACGACCGGCAGCGTCCTGCTGGCCGGCCTGCTGCTGAAGCTCGGCGGGTATGGGTTTTTGCGGATCGTGCTGCCGGCGGTGCCCGGCGCGTTCGCCGCCTGGGCGGTGCCGATCGCCGGGCTGGCCGTCCTGTCGGCCATCTACGGGGCGGCGGTGGCCCTGGCCCAGACCGACCTCAAGCGCCTGGTGGCGTGGACCAGTATCAATCACATGAGCTATGTCTTGCTCGGGGTGGCGGTCGCCGCCGCCGCGGGGGTGCCCGCCGACCGGATCGTGGCGGCGACCGGCGCGACCTACCAGCTCGTGGCGCACGGGTTGATCACCGGGGCGTTGTTCTTCCTGGTCGGGATGCTGGACGAGCGAACCGGCACACGAGAGATCGGGCAGCTCCGGGGCCTCTGGGGGGCCTTGCCCGGCTATGGCGGGCTGTTCGTGTTCATGGCGTTCGCCTCACTGGGCCTGCCGACGCTCGCCGGGTTCGCCGCCGAAGTGCAGATCGTCCTGGGCACCCTCGGAGCCTATCCCTGGGCGGCGGCGGGCATGGTGCTGGCGATCTTACTGACCACGGCCCTGTTTCTCTGGACAATCCAGCGGATCTTGCTGGGGGCCCCCGCCCCGGACGCGGGGCGGCTCGCCCGGCTGACGCCCCGCGAATGGCTGACGATCCTCCCGCTGGTGATCCTGGTCGTGCTGCTCGGCGTGCTCCCCGGTCCGTGGGTGACGCTGATCGCCGGGGCGCTGCAGGCCGCGCCGCTGGGGGTGCTGAGTCTGCTGGCCCCGCTGGTCGGCGGGGTCAGCCGATGACGGGCCCGCCCACGATGGATATGGGGCAGGATCTCCAATGGCTGGGGCCCGAATTACTCCTGGCGGTGTGTATCCTGGTCCTGCTGCCGCTGGGGGTGCTGCTGCGCCCCCGGTGGCAGGGGCTGACGACGGTGGTGGCCCTGGTCGGCCTCGGCAGTGCGGGGGCCGTCAGTGTCTGGATGTTGAGCTGGCCGCCCCGCGTGATTTTCCTGGGCACGTACGTGGTCGATCCGTTTGCGGTCTATTTTAAACTGCTGGCGCTGGGGGCCACGGCGCTGGTGCTATTAGCGACCGAAAGCTATTTCCAGGGCCGCCCGGATGGCGGAGTGGTGCCGGCCGTGCTGGTCTTGACCTGCTTGGGGTTGATGGGCCTGGCGGCCAGCCAGGATCTCACCTTGATCGCGCTGTTCATCCAACTGATCACGGTCGGGTCGTATCTCCTCGTCGGCCTGGCGAAGACCGAGGCGCGCGCCGTGGAAGGGGCCTTGAAGCTATTCCTCTACTCCGCCGCCGCCGGGGCCATTATGCTCTATGGGATGAGCCTGCTGTTTGGGTTGACCGGGACGCTGCGCTTGCCGGAGCTGGGCGCCCGGTTACCCGGCGCGCCGATCGTCGCGGTGGTCGTGGGGTTGGGGTTACTGCTCGTCGGCTACGGCTTCAAGATCACCCTGGTCCCATTCCATCCCTGGGCCCCGGATACCTACCAGGGTGCCCCAACGGCGATTGCCGGGTATCTCGCGGTGGGGCCGAAGGCGGCGGGATTGGCCGTGCTGCTACGCACGGTGGTGGTGGCGTTTCCCGAGGGGCTGGGGGCCTGGCCGGAGGGGCTAGCCGTGTTGGCCGCCGTGACCATGACCGTCGGCAATGTCTTCGCGCTCCAGCAAACCAGCGCCAAGCGCCTCCTGGCCTATTCGTCGATTGCCCAGGCCGGGTATCTGCTGGTCGGGGTGGCGGCCGCCGGGCGCGACCCGCTGGCGGTACCGGGGCTGCTGCTCTACCTGGCCGTCTACCTGTTCATGAACCTGGGGGCCTGGCTGGCAGTGGACAGCCTGGAGCGGGAGGTCGGGACGGACACCCTAACGGCCCTGGCCGGGCTGGGGCGCCAGCGCGTCCTGCCCGCAGCGGTCTTGACCGGGTGTCTCCTGTCGCTGGCGGGCTTCCCGCCCTTCGGCGGCTTTGTCGGCAAAACGATGCTGCTGGGGGCGGCGCTGGGGGCGGGTTGGGGCTGGCTGGCGGTGGTCCTGGCGGGGAATACCGCCCTCTCGCTCTATTATTATGTGCGGCTGATTCAGCCGCTCTATTTGCAGGCCGGGGCGATCCGGGGGCCGTTCGCCGCGCCGCCGGCGCTGCGGGCGGGCTTACTGATCCTGGGCGGGGCGACCCTCCTCAGTGGGGTGCTGCCCGCCCCGTGGGTGGCGCTCGCCCAGACCGCCGCCCGCCTGTTGTTGCCGGGGAGCGGCCCGTAATCTCACGACTGATCGAAAGGAGGTACAGCGATGGTCACCGATCCCGTATGCGGAATGAAAATCCAGAAAGAGCAGGCCGCCGGTCAAAGCACGCATGCCGGGCACACCTACTATTTCTGCTCGGCGGGGTGCCAGAAGAAGTTCGAGGCGAACCCGCAACAATATACCCCGAAGGCTGACGGGCCGCCTTAACCGACGAACGGCACTCCTCCAGGGGTGCCGTTCCTGTCGGCAGCGGGCCGACCGTGGCGGTGCGCGTGTTGGTCGCTCCCGCCGTCGCTGGCAGCGGCGTGTTGCGGGGCACGGGGGTGGCCGAGGGGCCGCCCGGAGTCGCCGTCGGCGGGGTAGTGGTCGGGGTGCGCGTGGGCGTACTCGGGGGCGGGGGGTGTTGGTCGGCGTGGTCCCGCCGGGCGTCCGGCGCGGCGTGGGGCGGGCCGAGGGCGGCCCGCTGGTCGGGGACGGCGGCGGGGTGCAGCCCGTGACGACGATCGTGCCGATCAGGTTCGGGTGGAGGGTGTCGTGCTAGGGATCGCTGCCGAGGACGTTGACGGTGAACGCAAACGACGGGCCCGGCTGGAGCACCCCGCTGTCCCCGACCCCCGTATCGCGGGTCGCGATATGCGCCGACAAGCCTTCGTTCCTCCAGCGCACCGTGCTGCCGGAAGGGATACGCAGACTCGGCGGTGTGAACCCGGAGTCGCTGATCAGCACCCGGCGCGTAGTGGGCGGGCCGAGCGGGGTCGGGGCCCGCCCGGGGGCGGGGGGGGGGGGGATTTAAACACGTTGGGGGAATAAGACAACAACAAAGCAGCAGGGGGGT
>JBBSAN010000265.1:0-8443 GCA_038252265.1 Chloroflexia bacterium | reverse complement strand
GCGCTTCGGTCTGGTCTACGTGGATTATCCCACGCAGCAGCGCATCGTCAAAGACAGCGGTGACTGGTATACGCAATTGATCGCCCAGAACCAGGCATTCTGACCGCCGCTCTCGCCGGGTATGGTATGTCGTCGCTCCATGCAGCGATGTGCCGTGCCTGGCGATCCTGCGGTGCCCGCCCCATCGTGCTCGCTTCGCCGCTCCCTCTAGCCTCCATCAGGTGAACGATGACGCGCACATATCTCGCCCACCTCGCCGGGTTATGGCTGGCCTGGGTGATCATCCTCTTTGGGTTCCAGGAGTTGGTCCCGGCGCGTCTCGGGCTGGCGCGACCCGATTATGCCCTGATCTGGACCCCGAACGAAACCCTGCTGCACAGCCAGGATGACAAGCCCTACCTGCTCGATCCGTTCCTGAATACCCACGTTTCCTGGGACTCAGAATTTTACCTCGCTATTGCCACGCAGGGCTATGATGCGCCCGACGTGCGGACCACCGGTGGCCCCCTGGGCACGTCGCCCCTTAGTCGCCCCCTCTCGCTGAGCTATGCGTTTATGCCGTTCTACCCGATCGTCACGCAGGGGGTGGCCTTCCCTTTGCAGATCGCCGGGCTGACGCCGATCGCCACCGCGACCCTGGCAGGGGTGCTGGTGTCGGTGCTGGGAGCGCTGGCGGCGATGGTGGCGCTGGCCGACCTGACCCGTGACGAACTGGGCGAGGCCGGGGGCCTGCGGACGGCGTTCTACCTGCTCATCTTTCCCACCGGCTTCTTCCTGGCCCAGGTCTACACTGAAGGGTTGTTCGTCGGCCTCGCCTTCGGCAGCCTCGCGCTGCTCCGCCGCCAGTACTGGCTGGGGGCGGCGCTCCTGGCGGTGGCCGCGACGTGGACCCGCGCCGTCGGCGTGGCCCTGGTCCTACCCCTGGCGCTGGCCTGGTGGCAGGCGTTCCAGGCGGGCGGGGGGGTGCCCCGGCCTCCGCCGCGCACGCTCGTGCTGCGGGCGGGCCTCGTTCTGTTGCCGCTGGGGGCCTATTTGCTCTGGCATTATTCGTTCTGGGGCCAGGCTTACAGCTTTGTCGAGGATCATTATTTTGGCCGGGGGCTGCTGGTAGTGGAGCGCTCCTGGCAGGCGTGGTCGGACGCGGTGGGGGGCATGTTCCACCAGAATACCCAGCAAACCGTGTACTATGTGCTCGAACTGGCCGCGATTGCGCTGGCAGTGGTTGCCAGTGCCGCCACCCTGCGTCGCTATCCCGGCCCCGCACTGTTCGGGCTGGCCGTGCTGGTCGGGTCGCTCACCAGCGGCGCGGCGCAGGGGATGCTGCGCTATGTGCTGGCGATGCCTGTCCTGTTCATCTTTCTCAGCCGCCTCGGCAAGCACCCCGTCACCGACCGCGCCTGGACCCTGGCGAGTATCCTGCTGCTGAGCCTGATCACGATCCTGTTTTCCTTCGATCTGTGGGCGGGGTGAAACGTTAAAAATCAGAAATCAGAAATCAGAAGTCAGAAGTCAGAGGAGTAGGTAAATCGGGCGCATTCGGGGCGCGTACACCATTCCGGCTCTCTATGGAAAAGCTGATTTTTAACTTCTGATTTCTAGTCGGCGCTTGACACAGTAAAACATCTGTGCTATTTTAGTATCTGACGGCCCGCTTATTGCCGGAGGATTACCGATGCCCCATCCCCTTGTGGAGCAATTACGCTTCACCCGCAGCGAGTTCCAGCGGGCCCTTGTTGGTGTCACCGAGGAAGCGGCGCGCCACCGCATCCTGCCGATGAATTGCATCAGTTGGAATGTCGGCCATCTCGCCTGGCAGGAGCAACGGTACTGGCTCTGGCGCGGGCAGGGGCAGATGCTCTTGCCCGCGATCAACGAGCAGTTTGCTAACGGTGCCCCGGCCAGCACGCCCGATCTCGCTGACATGTGGGCGGCCTGGCACGCGATCACTGAGGCCGCCGACCCCTGGCTGGACACCCTCACCACCGCGCAGTTGCAGCAGCCCGCCGCCGTCATCACCGAGGTGGACCCGCCGCTCAACATCCTCTTCGGCTCCCTGCTCCAGCGGACGATCTATCATTACTGGTATCATACCGGCGAGAACATGGCGATCCGGCAAGCCCTCGGCCAGACCGGGCTGCCCGACTTTGTCGGTGATCTGGACGAAAACGCACCCTATCGGCCCGAATAATCCCGCTCCATCTGGAAGGCCCGATCATGCTTACCTCTGCCTCCGTCGCCCCGGCGAATAGCGCCGGTGTGACCTATTACACCACGGTCGCCAGCCCGCTGGGGCCACTGTTGCTCACCGCCGATGGGCGCGCGCTCACCGGCCTCTATATGCGGGCGCTGGCATGGGCGGAGTCGGCAGAATCCTGGCCGGGCTGGGGGCTGACCGATCGGGCGGGCACCTGGGTGGCCGATGATGCGGCACAGCCTTTCCCGGCGGCCCGCGAGCAGCTAGCAGCCTATTTCGCGGGCCACCTGACCGTGTTCGACCTGCCGCTGGCTTTGCACGGCACCGCGTTCCAGCGGCAGGTGTGGGAGGCGCTCCTGACCATCCCCTACGGCAGCACGACCTCCTATGGGCAACTGGCGCAACAACTGGGGAACCCGAACGGGTCGCGGGCGGTAGGGCTGGCGAACGGGCGCAACCCGATCTCGATCATCGTGCCCTGCCACCGGGTGATCGGCTCCGACGGCAAGCTGACCGGCTACGGCGGGGGTCTGCCGCGCAAAGCTGCCCTGCTCGATTTTGAGTTCGCGGTGCGGCTACACGGCCCCGTCCCGTTCCCCGATGCCCAGGAAGCGCCCGCGATCACGTAGGCTATTCGGGATCGGGCAAGCCCCAGGAGGTCGTTATGACAGCGCCGGAGCACGGTGATACCCCGCACGGCCACACCATTCAGGCCAACGGCCTCGACATCTACTACACAGAGCAGGGTCAGGGACAGCCGTTGCTCTTGATCCACGGGGGTATCCTCACCGGCGCATCGTGGCAGCCCTATCTGGCGGCCTTTGCCGCGCATTACCGTGTGATCACGCCGGACAGCCGTGGGCATGGCCGGACCGCCAACCCCACAGGCCACATGAGCTTCCGGCTGCTGGCCGATGACATGGTGGCGCTGGTGCAGGCGCTGGACCTCCGGCAGCCGTTGATCTGCGGCTACAGTGATGGGGGACAGGTGGCGCTGGAGATCGGGATGCGCTATCCCGATCTGCCCCAGGCCCTTGTCATCGGCGGGGCCTACCCGGAGCTTACCGACGCGTCGCGTACATGGGTGCGTTCTATCCTCGGTGATGCCCAATCGCCCGATGTGGATACCGCGCAGTTCGCGCGCGACGACCCCGGCTTCGCGGCCATGCTCCAGCGGCTTCATGGACCGGACGAGTGGAAGACGTTGTTGCACCAGATCAAGCCGATGTGGAACGCGACGCTGAACTATACGGCGGCGGATTTCGCCCGCGTCGTGGCCCCCACCCTGGTCTTGCTGGGCGACCGCGACGGCTTTGTCCGCGTCGAAGAAGGGGTCGAAATGTATCGCCTGCTGCCCAACGCCGAATTCGCTGTGGTGCCCGCTGCCGAACATACCGACTTCATCTTCACGCCCGCGAAAGTGGCCCTCGTCCAACCCCTGATCATGGACTTTCTGCGGCGGCACGACGCGGCAGCGGACCAGCCTGCCCCAGCAGAGAGTCCGTCCTAACGGTCTAGAGATGATGGCTGACCGTGATCGGGCCGACGGTGAGGGTGGCATCGGCTTCGAGGATCGCGCCGACACGAGCGGCGGCGGCGTCTAATTGCGTTTGCTGCCGGGGGGTGAGAGGCGCGAACGGCTCCACGTTCACAGCAACCCGGCGGCCCGTCCCCTCCCGCTTCCAGACGCCCGCCACGACCCCATCCACCAGCAGCAGAGGGACAGTGCCCGCCTGCCCACTGCGCGAGAGCGTGCGGTCCTTCCAGGCAGGCGGGAAGAGGCGCGGGCGCGGGTGGCCCCCGACCCCGTAGCAGTCGAAGTGCGGCAGCAGGTGGACCGACTCGCGTTCCTCCGACCCGAATGCTGCCAGATCGGCGGCGAGCAGGAAACCCCGGTCGCCCTCCACGTCCACCTCGACCAACTCACCGGCCAGCGCCTCGGCCACGGCGCGGGCCGGGCGCGGCGGCAGACTGAACCATTGGGCGAAATCGCGGGCGGTGGCCGGGCCATAGGCGTGCAGGTAGCGGCGCATGGCTTCGACCAGCGATTCCTGCGGGTCCAGGTCGCGCCAGGAGCCGATCCACTGATCGGGGCGCACGAAGGTGACTTCGGTGCCAACCGGCGGGCCGTAGCAGAGCAGGCCACGCACCGCTGCCATGCCCAGCGCCATCCGCCAGCGCGGCCAGCCGTTGGTCCAGGCCGTGTTTGCCACTTCGGTTGCCCACGCGCCGAGCCGTTGCCCGATCTCCCGGTCCATCTGCCGCAAGGTCAGGCATTGCCCGTCCAGCGTCTCCGCGATGCCCGCGACGAGCGTATCCAGCTGCGCGGCGTCCACCCCCTGGCGGATCAGGCGTTTCGCATCCTCCTCTTCGCGGGTGCGCAAGGCGGCCATCCACAGCGGGAGGTCGGCAGCGGGGAAGAGGTGGATCGTGCCCCGGATGCCGGTCGTTTTGATCAGGCTGCGCTGTTCCCAGAGCGCGGCCCGCACATCGCGCCGGGTGATCCCGGCGACGCGGATGCCCAACGATAGTTCGGCGGCGGGCATGACCTGGGCATGGATACCGCAGACTGTTCCGGCCACGGCGGCCAGATTGGCGGCGGGCGCGGGTTCCAGCAGCGCGTGCCGGGCCAGCCGCACCGCCCCCACCTGTGCCCATGTTAGCGTATGCATCGCAAGGGTCCTCCGGTTCAGTGGGGGAGGGTGCCGGTCGGCACGAGCGGCATGGCGCGCAGCCGCAGCCCCGTCGCGGCGAAGATCGCGTTGCCGATGGCCGGGGCCAGCACGACAATCGGGGTTTCGCCCGCGCCCACCGAGGGCAAGTCGGGGCGGTCCAGCAGCACCGTTTCGATGGGGGGCACATCGGCAAAGCGGGGTACCCGGTAGCGCGAGAAGCGGTCGGTCAGGATCGTGCCGTCGGCGAAGGCGATCTGCTCGAACAGCGCCCCGCCCAGCGCCTGTACCACGGCCCCCTCGACCTGATTCCGCAGCCCGTCCGGGTTGAGGATCGCCCCGCACTCGAACGCCTCGACGATCCGCACCACCCGCACCTGGCCGCCCTCCGGGTCCACCGCAACTTCGACGCAGGCAGCGACGACGCTGTTCTTCTCGGTGCCGATGGCGAGGCCCGCACCGTGGCCCGGCTCCAGGGGGGTACCCCAGCCGAAACGATCCGCCGCCGCCGCCAGCACCGCCCGCAGGCGCGGGTCGTCCAGGTGTTTGAGGCGGAAGACGCGCGGATCCAGCCCCACCCGGTGCGCGATCTCGTCCATATGCGACTCGCGGGCGAAGTGGTTGGCGGTAGCCGCCAGGGCGCGATACGATCCCTGGCGCAGGACCACTTCGGCGGCATGGAAGGCGACGCGCTGGTTGGGGATGGCGTAGGGCGGGAGCATTTGTTGCGGGCCAGAGTTGTAGTTGGTGTGTTCCCAGGCGGTGATCGTCCCGTCGGCACGGAAGGCGCTGCGGATCTCGATCAGGCCCGCCGGGCGGAAGTAGGCCCAGGTGAACTCCTCCTCGCGGGTCCAGACCACCTGCACCGGCTGCCCGACCGCCCGCGCCAGCCGCGCCGCCTCGACGGCCACCTCGCCGCTGTGCTTGCCGCCGAACGCCGCCCCGGTGTCGGGCACGATGACCCGCACCGCGTCTTCGGGCACGGCGAACGCCGTCGCCAGTTCGGTCCGCACGCCGAAAGGCCGCTGGGTGCCCGTCCAGACGGTCAGGCGATCTTCGCCCTCCCATTCGGCCAGGGCGGCGCGCGGCTCCAGCGGGGCATGGGCGATGTAGGCGACGGTGTAGGCTGCGTCGAGGGTGGCGGCGGCGGCGGCGCGCCCCGCTGCGACCGACCCCCGCTCCTGGTTGGGCGACTCGCCCCCCCGGCGGGCGGTCTGGGCCGGATCGGGGTGCGTTTTGAAGGTGGCGTAGAGGTCGGCGGGGGTGTTGGGCGGCAACTCGTTCCATGTCGCCTGAAGGGCAGCGCGGGCGCGGAGTGCTGTGGGGCGATCCGGCGCGGTGACCCCGACGAAGCCGTCCACCTGCACGACGGTCACGCCGGGAATGGCCTCGGCGGCGGTGGCATCGAGGGTGGCAAGGGTGGCCCCGAAAGTAGGCGGGCGCAGGATCGCTCCGGCCAGCATCCCCGGTCGGCGCAGGTCGGGTGTGTAACGCTGCGCGCCCGTCACCACATCCAGCCCGCCGACTTTCGCGGCATCCTGCCCGGCGACCGTCCATGCTGTTGCGGCGGTGATCGGCGCGTCGGCCTGCCAGGGCACCGCCAGCGGCTGGCCCCCGGTCAGCGTGCCATAGCTGAGGGTGCGCCCGGTAGCTGGATGCCGTACTGCTCCGTCCTGGGCGATCAACTCATCAGGGGCGACCCCCCACTGTGTAGCGGCCTGATCCACCAACCACTCGCGGGCCGATGCAGCGACCTTGTGCAGGCGGGCGACCATGATCGGTGTGGTGCGGCTGCCGAAGGTGCCCCAGTCGAACGGCGTCTGCGCCGTGTCGGCCAGCACCACCGCGATCTGTTCGGGGGCGACGCGCAACTCTTCGGCCACGGCTCCGGCGAGCGACGCCCGCACGCTCTGCCCCACCTCGGTCTTGCCGCTGTAGACCGTGATCGTCTCGTCGGCAGCGATGTGGAGCCAATCGCCGATCAGCGGGGCATCTTCACCCCAGGCGGGGTGGGGGGTGGTGCCTGATTGATCCCGGGTGGTGGCGATCGGTTTGGTGCTGTCGGTCGTCATCACGCCTCCTCCGTGCCGGGTGGCGGGGTATTGGCCGCCTGCTGGATCGCCTGGATGATCCGCCGGTAGGTGCCGCAGCGGCAGATGTTGCCCTGCATGGCGGCGACGATGTCCCCCTCCGAGGGCCGGGGGCATTGGGCCAGGAAGGCCACTCCGGTCATGATCATCCCCGGCGTGCAGTAGCCGCACTGGAAGGCTTGCTGGTCGAGGAACGCCTGTTGCAACGGGTGGAGCGTGCCGTCCTCGGCCAACCCCTCGATGGTCTGGATCGGCTGCCCGGCGACGCTGCCGACGGGGGTGATGCAGGCGCGGGTGGCGTGGCCGTTCACCAGCACGGTGCAGGTGCCGCACGCCCCTTCACCGCAGCCGATCTTGCAGCCGGTCAGGCCCAGCGTGTCGCGCAGCACCGCCAGCAGCGACCGCTCGCCCTCCACATCGACCGGCACCGTCGCACCGTTCACCTGTAACTCGTGTACCTGGGTCATTATCCCCTCCTGTGCGCTATGTTAAGGTGCTATGGATCAATAATTGTGCCGCCCTTCCGGTGCATCCCCACAAAAAGCGGGGCGGCTCCAGCAGATAGAGCCGCCCCGGTATAGTTGGATGAAGCTGTGATCGATCGGCTACTGCGCGGCGCAGTCGTACAGTTGCTGGTTACCACCGCCCCGGCCCCCGCCGAAGCCGCCGAACCCGCCCGTGTTGGTCGAACCACCGTACAGGCTGGAGTTCACCACCTGACAGTTTGACTGGACCCAACCGCTGACCCCGGTGCCGGTGTTACCCTGCCCGAAGCCGAAGCCCCCGCCCAGGCCCATGACGAAGCGCACCTGCTTGGTCGCCACCAGTGTCGCCAGCTTCTCCGCCGTCAGGGCCGGATCGCTGCCCATGAAGCCGCCTGCGGCCAGCACCGGGCGGCCCGACACCAGCATCAGCGGCGAGGCTTGCTGCGAGTTGCTCACCGCCACCAGATAGCGATAGCCGGTGGTGTTGGCCTCCAGGTAGGTGATCAGGCCGCTGTTGACCTTGCTCAGTTGGGTCCAACTGGACGGGTCGTAGTTGGTCAGCGCGCTCGGTCCGGCGATGGGCAGGCTGGCGTTGCTCGGTGCGGCGAACAACGGCGTGGCCGACCAGACCGCCGGCGACACCAGCAGCGCCACCAGGCCCAGGCCCACCAGCCCTGGTGCCCAGCGCCGCCAGATTCGCTCGTCCAGCAGCCGGGTCGCCACCAGCGGCACGGCGGCCAGCGCGGCCCCGCCAAAGGTGATCGGGGTCAGCCAGAGGCTCCAGGCCGGGTAGTCGGACAGCACCCGCATCTGCCAGATCGCGGTGATCAGCAGGGCCAGCGGCAGCAGCCAGGCTTGCCAGCCGCCCTGGCGATAGGCCGCCCAGAGTGCCGCCACACCGATCCCGACCAGCGCCGCCGTTGCCGGGGCCAGCATGATCAGGTAGTAGGGGTGGAAGATGCCCTGCGCCATGCTGAACACCATGCCGTAGGTGCCCAGCTT
>JBBSAN010000264.1:0-8449 GCA_038252265.1 Chloroflexia bacterium | reverse complement strand
GCGTCTGACCCAGGTAGGCATAGCCGTCGGCATCGGCGTAGCTGCGCAAGACATCGTAAGTGGTTTTCTGGATGGGGGTGAGAGTACGGCAGCGCACGACGCTGACAGGCGTCTGCACAAAGAAATCAGGCTGCGCGGGCGGCGTGTAGCCGAAGGCGCGCGGCGATGGTGACGGCATCGCGTGGCTCCTTTAGGGTATAGAGAACCACCCTCCCTCTTGACAGGCTGCGCGCAATCTGCTATGATAAACTCAATTCGCAGACAACACGCTGCCCTCCACAGAGGGTGGCTCCAATTTTTCAAGAAACCCGCGATTGCTTTGGCCGGCGTTCCGCGGGTTTCGCCGTTTTTGGCTCCGGTATGTACCGGGGCCGTTTGGTTATCTGGGCATGGCGCAGCGGGGCATCCGGGGCGACCTACCTCAGTGATTCAGACTCTAGCACAAATGCCCAACTTATGCTAGACTCTCGTCCGTATTCGCATGATCAACTTTTTTTGATTCGGTGCATTTCATGGGGAAAGTCTTGGAAAGAGGTATCTCCTTCCGGTTATGTAATGCGAGTGGAGTGGGTCTGGGGAGCAGTGGATACTAGTCGGGGCCGTTGGATGTGTACAAAAGGTGACGACGTCCGACAGTGCTATGCTTCACCTCAGCACTTGTGAGCGCGCCACGACGTGCGTGAACTAGGTCTTGTGGAGACGGTCGTGCCACTGGCCTGTTCAGGGTGATTAGGTGCTGGAACTTTGTCGCACTCCTGAGGAGCCCCCCCACCGTCCTATGTGTATCGTCCGGAGATCCCCAGGAAAGAAATTACGTGCAGAGTAGGAGCCATTAAGCACCCTCGGCAAGCAGATCCCGGATCTTTAGGATCTGTTTGCCGAGGATCGCGATCTCATCACAGTAGGCAACCATCTACAATGTTGATAGCTACTCTCTCTTTAGTTCATCGTACCAAGTGCTAAGCCAGGCGCGTGCTTCGTCATAGCGCGCAGCGGGCAGGTTGTGGTAGGAGGTGACGCGGAAGCGCCGGTACAACTCGCCCCAGACCCGTCCGAAGCCGTTAGCATCGCCTGCGGCGGTGAGGAGCATTGCCACGTTCTTGACTGCTCCGGCGATCTCGGCGGCCTGATCCTCGCTGATCGTCGCCCCGCTGCTCAGGCGCAACTCCAATGCGCCGATGCGTTCTTCGTGGGCGGCAAGTTGGCTACGGGTCTGCTGTACGAATGGGCGGAGGTAGTCGGCCATAGTCAGGTGGCGCTGCTCTAGATCGAGATGCTGGCGGGCCAGGCTGGCAACCGCCTCGGCCAACAGCAACGCCTGCTCTGCCGGGTTGAGGTCGCCCGGCGGTGTAGGGACGGGTTGTATGTCGCCCTTGAAGGCGTTCCAGAGCACATCATAGCACTCGCGCTGGTAGCGCAAGATCTTGTCGCGCAACTCCGCTTTGACCCGGCTGGCCTGGATGCCGAACAACCAACCCGGCAAGAACTTGAGCGGCAGACAGAGGACGTTGGGGTCGCCCGCATTCGCTCGGGTAACCCGGATCGTTCGTAGAGCTTCCGAAAGCACCGGATCGCGTTTCAATCGTTCAAATTGCCCGGCCCAGGCCAGTCCTAGCTGCGTGCAGATTGGGCGGATTGGTACATAGATCGTTTCATCGGCAACTTGCGCCGCGATGAGCGTATCACCGTAGAAGTCTACAGCCTGCTCCCGTACTGGAACAATGGCCGCTGTTTCGCTGTTTGTTGTGGTGTCACTGTCCATTCACAACTCCCTGATTACGCGTTATTGGCTGCTGGCTACCACTTTGTCTACAAGGGCTGGTTTGCGCCCGGCAAACAGCGGCGGGTAATTCGTTAGTGTAACACTAACGAATCCCTTAGCGTAACCCGAACGGATTGTCTGCCCGCGCCTAAAACCGGGTTTTGCTTGAGCCGCTTGAACTGACCCGACTAGCGCAGGCTCGGGTATTTGCGTTGTGGGCGCACTGGCACCAGGATCGTGCCGTCAGCACGTTGGGTGCCGGTCAGTGTATCGCTGTAGAACTCGATCTGAGCCTGGTATAACCCGCCCCAGAACAGCCGGCTCGTTCGGCTCGTCACTCACGCTACCTGTCACCGTCCCCGCCCCTTCTTCTTGGGCAGAACGGGGATCGGTTCGCCGTACTTGTGCAGCACATCGATTAACGCCTCTTCCACCAGATCAGCCAGTGTAATCCGCTGCCCCTGGAGGCGCTGCCGGGCAATCAGTACGCTTAGTGCTTCCCGCAGTGCAAGCGGGGCACCAACCCCCCAACTCCGGCTTGTCGGTTTAGTAGCTACGTCGCTAGATTGCGGTATCGCAACAGAGCTATCCAGCAATGTCGCATCTTCGCTTTCTTGCGGTGGGGGTGCCGTAGTGCCGGACACAATGCTGGAGAGACCGCCCCCACGTACGATGCCGGACAGGCGATCACGTTTGTTCGTCACGATTGTCTACCTCCTGGGCGAGACTGGCATAGGCAGTGGCACCACTGCTGCGCGGTGCATAATCGAAGATCGTCTGACCTGCGGCAGGTGCCTCGGCCAGTTCGACATTGATCGGGATCGTCGTGGTGAAGACCAGGTCGCCGAAGGTGGAGCGCAGGTCCTCGACGACAGTCCCCGAGAGGCTGTTGCGTTTATCTACCCTGGTCACGATGATTCCCTGCAATCGCAGGTACGGGTTAATCTCTTGCATCAGTTTGATCGTCGTTTGTAGCAGCCCCAGGCCCTTCATCGGGAGAAACTCAGCGCTGACCGGCACCACCACCTCCCGCGCTACCCCGAGGGCGTTGAGGGTCAGCAGCCCCAGGTTGGGTGGCGAGTCGATCAGGATATGCGCGTACCTCCCGCTCGCAATAATCGGAGCGAGTGCTTTCCGCAACAGGGTTTCCCGCCCGATCTTATTGCTCAATTCGATATCGGCAGCAGAGAGATCAATGCTGGCGGGCAGGATGTCGCCGTTTGCGGTCGTCACAATAGCGAATTCGGCCCCGCGATCCACGTTGTGGAGGGCATCATAGGTCGTGTATTCCAGTTGTTCCGGGTTGATCCCCGCTTGGATCGTCGCGTGCGCCTGGGGGTCGATATCGATCAACAGGGTAGGCCGATCGTGGCGATTGAACCAGGCCCACAAGTTCGCCGCCGTGGTGGACTTCCCTACCCCACCCTTTTGGTTCGCCAGGACAGTGATACGGGTCCGGTACTTCATGGGTTCCTCCGTAGCTAAATAGCTGAGTAGCCATCTAGCAATATTGCCGCGTTACTCCACCGTTTGGTTCGCCAGTACAATGAGACAGGTTCGCTCGTTCAGGTCTTTCTATAGCTAAGTACATCAGTGACAAGTTAAGGTTTTCAGATGCCTGTCAAGGGACAGCGGAATGAATTTCAGCACCAATTTAGCGCCCGCAGACGCCGCAGTGGGCGGGACCGCTCCCCACTTGCCAGGGGCCTGGGCCCAAAACAGCAGCTTCGGGTGGCAACCGCATCCCCAGCGAGGGGGAACCACCGCCAAAACACCACCTTGACAAGCGGTGAAAAACCTTAACTTGTCACTGATGAGCTAAGTAGCCCTTTAGCCGTATAGCGATGTTGCTACTTTGCTATCATATCATGAGTGCGATGTAGCTGTCAAGCTAAGAAGCTAAGAAGCTATGATGCTTTAAAGCTATATAGCTGCGTAGCAATAACGCTAATTAGCTAATTAGCAATCATGCTTTGTTGCGCTATAGCTAAAGAGCTAATTAACTGTGTTGCATTAAAGCTAGGTAGCTGTTTAGCTATAGTGCTGAGTTGCGCTATAGCTAACGAGTGAAGAAGCTGCATGGCTACATTGCGATGTTGCAGAGCAGCGATGTTGCTCTGTAGCATCGTTGCACGATTGCGTTATTGTTGTATTGCTGTGTTGCTCTGTCGCTACGTAGCTACTTTGCATTGTTATAGACGTGTGGTGTAGTGGGGTAGGGGAGCATTAGGCCGCGCAGCCGCATTGATGGCGCTGCCTCCATCCTGTGCAGTACCTCGTCAGCGTCGCGGCCTGCCCTTGTGTGGTCAACTGTCAGCCCCGCGCTGCCCGTCGATCTCCATTGGGCTGTTGGCGGCTGCCGACCTAGCGGTGTATGTGGCCGTTGGAAGCCCCCACCGTGGAAAGATCACCTGCCAGCGCCAAGCTCCGGTGGGATCGGCCTGGGCGGGGTGGGCTTGATCGAGTACCGCGCAGAGGTCGAGGAAATGCGGCTGGGCCGCGCTCTTCTCGAGGTCGTCGTGATCGACATGGATCCTCAGGAAGACACGACCTTCCCCCTCTTGGGCGAACCGCCCGAGGATGAAGACGCGCCGGATCCGTACAGGACGCCCAACCTGTTCACGGTCCTGGCGGACCACGTGCCCCCAACACTCAAAGATCTGGTCCAGCCCACCGCTTGGCCGCGACTGTATGTCATTGCGGGCACATTCTGGGTGACGGAACTGGAGTCGGCCTGCGAGACAAAGATGGCCAAGAATCTCACCCTCCTGATGGCCCTGGACAGCCTGCGCCGCTACTTCGACTTCGTGATCGTGGATTGTCCAAGTTGGGGAGGCTTTCTCACCCGCATCGCAGTGACCGCGGGCGATCAGATCTTGATCCCGGTCCAAGCCCAACTGCGGTCCTTGCGGGCCAGCACGCGGACGCTGGATCTTGTGCGCGAGATCGTGGCCGATATGAAGCAGACGCTGAAGAAACTCGGCTTGACCGTGGCCGGTCCCCAGATCCTGGGACTGGTATTAACGATGCGCAAGCATAGCTGGGGCCGACGGGCGTCAGAGCTACTGCATGCCGCCTACGACGCGGAGGAATTAGTCCTGACGACCGAGATACCGTACCGCGAAATCGTTACGCAGGATGTCGTCCGCCACGCGCCGTTGCGCGCGTATGTGCGCGAGGATGAAGAGGCTCGACAGAGCTACACGGCCCTGGCCGCAGAGATCTTGGAGCATCTCCACGTCCCCCTGCCGCCGACACCACAGGAGGATCCCGTCTATGCCAGCTGCTAACGACACCGCCGCCCTTAAAGCAGAGTTACTCGGTTCTCGTCGTACACGCACCCTCGCCGCGGCGGAAGAAACGACCCCCGCTGAGGCCGAACTGGCGGGCGAGCCGGTAAAGAATGCTCGGTGGCTGGAAACGAACACGATCGGGCCGGATCCAGGACAGCCCCGCGAACAGTTCGATGAGGATGAGGAAGCGTTCCAGGAGCTGGTCGGGAGTGTCCGCGACTTCGGGATCCTACAGCCGCTCACGGCAACTTGGGAGGCTGACCAAGAGAAATATATGCTTGTCACCGGGGAGCGGCGCTGGCGTGCTGCCCAGGTGGTGGGGCTACCCCAGGTACCCGTCATTGTCCTTCCACCGATGTCTGAGGACGAACGGCGGGCCCGCCAGGTTGAGGAGAACAGTCGACGCGCAAATTTGCGACCGGGCGAGACTCTCGCCACACTCCTCGGACTCCTGGAGAGACGCGGGCGGGGCTGGCTGCGTACGCATGGCTGGGGGGACGAATCGCTGCTTGCCCGCTGGGCCGGGGTGGCCGAGAATCGCGTGATACCCTTCATCGATGAGGAAGGGAAGATCGTCGAAGGGCAGACGCTCGACACCTGGGAGTATGCGAAGGAGCATAAAATCACCGCCGCCTACCGAAAGGTGGTCGCCTACCGAAGGTTGCGTCGTGAAGAGGAAGGACGGGCACCGATGGGTCCCCCGCGTCACGCGGGGCCACCCCCGGCACCCGTGCTCCCCACTCCAGCGGCGGAGATGCCCGCGCCCGCCAGCTGGGAAGGAGGCACCAGCCCAGGAGGAACGGATGGTGTAGCTCCCGCCAGGGGAGCACGCGGCGAAGGCGGTGCGGAGACGGCTGAAACGGAGGATCGGCCGGTACGCCCGCCAACCCGCGCTGGAGCCGCTCCAGGCCGCGCTGAAGCGGCTCCAGAGCGGGCATCCGCCCCTACTAGTCGCTCCGCTGCTGGGACGCCGTCCTCGGCGTCTCAGCAGCCTCCAGCGCCTGGGGCGGAACTGGGCGTTATATCGGTGGATGGTACGCTCTACACCGTCCCCACCGCCCGCGATCTCGCAACACAGATCTATGATGTCACCGAGCTCGACCACCTGCGCCAACTCGTCGGCCACCCCGAGTTCGGACGATGGCGCGGCCATGGCACCAAGGAAGAGCAGGCCGCGCTGACCGTCGATTATCGGGGCGTCGCGCAGTTTTTGCGGGAAACGGCCCAACTCATCGAGGATGCCGTGGGACCAGCCGCCGACGAGTAGGAACCGGCTAGCAAGGTGCGGGTAACGGAACCCATCGGGCGGCTGCCCGATGGGTTCCGTGTGTGCTGGCACGTTACTCGGGAGCAGTAAGCTTCGATAAGCGTCAGGACCAATAAACCTTACTTGACATAATTAAAATCGATGAATTTCGGCGCGGGGCCGCTTCACTCTACCCTTGAGAGTAGAGACGCTTGGTTGCCAAGCGTTCAGTGGGGTGAGCAGGGTAGGGGGTTGTTACCCGTCGCGGGAGCAGTACCGTTTCTCGTCCCCTAGCTTTTTTGATCGGGGAGTGGTTCGAATCATTCGACTCTTCTTGATCTGATCTTCTTAAATTTGATCTTCTTCGGCTGAACTATTTAACACCGGGGGGGCTGAACTCGTTGTAACCCCGGGGCTGATCTAATTGTCAGGGGGGTGTGCCTGCGGAGGGGCTGAACTCCTTGTCACCGGGGAGGGGCTGAACTCCTTGGGGGGTGGAACTGGTTGTCAGGGGGGATACGCCCACCGGGGGCTGAATTCCTTGTAACTGGGGGGCTGAACTCGTTGTAACTGGGGGGGCTGAACTCGTTGTAGGGGGGGTTACCGGCTCTTTGAGAATTAGTGTGCTGGGACAGTCCCGGCACATTCCATCAAAATCCGCAAGCGCAGATGGGCGAAGTTCCGCAGGCCAAAGGCCCGCCGCAGTACCCAATTTGATCTTATTGTTCAACCCTTCGACCCGCCCACTGCTCACATGACTGGCGCAGTAGTTCAGGATGACGTCCCCAATTCTGGAGGGTCGTGAGGAACTTGCCCAACGGCTCATTGCCCGTCGCCTGCACGCGATCCACCCACTCCTGCAGGCGCTGGGCGGCGTCCGCCCGCTCCGGCGCTTGGGCGAAGATCGCCCGAAACTGCTCTTTGAGGTCATGCAACGGCCCCAACTCCGGCACCGCCTCCTTGAGGGTCTGCAGTCGGGCGTGCTCGGCGGGGGTGAGATCCGCCGCGTTGCGGTTCAGCAGCGTGGCCTGACCTTTGAGTTGGCGGCGTTGCGCGGCGGGCCAGGTGCGCTGGAGGCTGCGGCGCGCTTCGGCGAAGCGGTCCAACAAGTTATGCATCCCATGGAAGCGGTCGGCGGTGATGCGGGCCTGGGGCAGTTGGGCCCGCACCGCCTGATGATAGGGCAGCCAGAAATCCATGGCGACCTCCTGCACGGCGGCGCGTCCCTCCGGCGACCACTCAGCCAGATAGGCTTCCAGGGTGGCTTGTCGGCGATCCGGCAGTACGGCTACCACGCCGCGCGCATCTAAGTCGCTGAGCACCAGCCGATAGGGGGCGCGGCCCTTCTGGGTGGCAAGCTCATCAATGCCCAAGCGCTGGATGGGCCGGGCTGGGAGGGCCGGGCAGTGGGCCGTGGCGGCGCGGTAGTAGGCGCCTTCCACCGCTTTATAGCCGAGGTGTTCGCGGCGGGCCACGGTTTGGAGCGAACTTTCGCTACAGACGCCCACCAGCGCGTGGGCATAGCGGCGGGTCATGCGGGCAGAAGAGGCGATGGCCTCGACGACTGCGGTGAAAGGGCAGCGACAGTGGCGGCACTTGAAGCGACGAGCGGTGAACTCCAGATAGGCGGGCTGGTCGCCCCAGGACCGATCGCGCACGCGGCGGGGGTGAAATTGATAGACCAGCCAGGAGCGATAGCCACACGTCGGACAGACGGCGCTCGTCGGGGTGAGTTGACAGCCGACGACGACATAGCCCGCATGATCAGCCTATTCCAGATGCGTCACGACAAACTCCGGCAAATCTAAGACCTGGGTCAAGGCCAACGGACGCTCGCCTTGATGAGCCAAGGGGTGGTCGGTATACTGGACACTAGAGGACCTCCTGGGGTGAGGATGAAGATGGGTATCTCCATCTTAGCTCGACTTTGTACACAGGGGGAAACTCGTGCAGAGACACCGGCTCCTTTCGAGTATGATGGTATTGCGCGATACACCATTCATACCTGGAGGTTCCTGATGTCTCTGCCTGCCCCCATTATACCCGTTTTGGCCCCGTTTCGGGCCTTATTTCATCCCCAGACCTGGCCGCGCGCCCTGCTCTTAGTCCAGGGTACGCTCCTGGTGCGCGGACGGCGCACGGTCACCG
>JBBSAN010000263.1:0-8466 GCA_038252265.1 Chloroflexia bacterium | reverse complement strand
GGCGGGTTTGGCGGCGGCGCTCGATGCAATAAGCAAACTGGAAAAGCGTAGTATAATAGAGAAGGGCGGGGCAATGGCCCGTCCTCAGTGGAAAACGAAAGTCCCTTGCAAGGAGGTGCAGTATGAACCGGGCATTGGGATACCCAGAGGGCGCTTTTTACCGTTGCTTTTGCGGATATACAGCCGCCGCAGCGGTTGCGGTTGATAGCCGCGCTGCTGTAGTTGTTGTATGGCCGTCGCTTTCTTTTGTGGGGTGTTCCAGATTGCTCCATCAACCCCGGCTGTCCGCTTGCCCTGGTTTTCCGTCACTCGCTTAACCGCTAGAGCTTTGCCGCTAAACGAGTGGGTCAGCAGCCGTTGCAGGGCTTGCACCTTGCCCCAGCGACCTTCCTGTGTCGCCTTTACGATACGTGCTTGGAGCCGACGCACATTCCGATGCGCCTGGTGCCAGTCAATGGCGTGCCAGGTGCCGTCGGCGGGGGAAGCCGCACCAGCAATATCGCTTGCCGTCATCTGCTTTGCCTCCTGTGTCGGTTAGCCGAGTTCTCTCGTAAAGAGAGACCAGATGGAAGTCGGCCCGCTTGCGCGGAGGGTGCTGTTGCGCGACCGCTCAACCCCTATCCACTCCATTACAGAGCAGCTTTCGCTTTTTCCATCTTCCTTTACCCGCAGTTCCATTAGTCCGCCTTACGGCGGGCTTACCCAGAGGGAGAACTACGGGCTTACCACGTTCCATGTACTCACCGTTAGATGGGTTAGGTTCTGCCTCTCCGCCGGGGGTCTTTGTGTCTACGATAGAAGAAGGGGAACCTTCTATGCCGACCCCGTGCCTTTTGGCTCAAGCCTATCAGCGTCTTTGGCTTGGTGGTTCTCACGACGTTTATCAGCAGTTCGCTTATGCTAACCATGCCATCTCCATCCTAGCTCCCGACCACCGTGGCGCTGGTAGTCACGGCTTCCCCTCACGGGTCTGCCGCCGCCGGGTTTGGCGAGGCTTCATTGTCCCAGGAGCTATTGCACCGGCGGATTGCTCTGGCGGCACATCCTGGTAGGATACCGATGGTAGAACACCGGGTTGCCTCCTGATTGCTCAGGAGCAACAGGTAAGTAAATGGCCTCGTGTCGCACCCCCCAAAGAACGGTACGGGATACTTTCGCATCATACCGCTCACGCCTTTCACTCGCCCGTTGCCGGACGCGGTTGCGCCCCTTCTACTCCCTGACGATGCACTTGCCGATGGCAGTTGGGGTGCAACAACACCCGGTTTTCTGCGCCGTCTCTGCCGCCATCCACCCGCCTGATGCGGTGATGGTTATCCCATCCCGTCAACTTCGTGATTTTCTGGTGACAGACCGGGCATCGCCCGCGCTGTTGCTGCCAGAGGTACAGTAACTTCCGGCGACCCGGCAAGCTCGCCGCCATTTGCACACCGAGCCGGTGTTCAAAGTACGGTTCCCACGCCGGGTCATATGGGTTGGCTGTCGCCTGGATTTGGGTGTGCTGTTGGATCGCCACGCTTGTTGCTAGGAAGAGGCGGATTAGTCGGGGTTTCCCTTCCGCGCCGGTGCCTTGCCCGCTAACTCATCGTACCAGGTGCTCAGCCAGGCCCGCGCCGCCGCGTAGTGGGCAGCCGGCAGCGCCTTATAGCTGCTGACCTGATAGCGGCGGTAGAGTTCGCTGTAGACCACCGCGTAGCCGTTGGGGGTGCCCTGCGCGGTCAGCGCCGCCGCCACCGTCTTGACGGCCAGGGCCAGCTCGGCGGCCTGGGCCTCGCTGAGGGTCGCCCCGGCGCTGAGGTGTAGCTCCAGCGCGCTCAGGCGCTCGTCGGTCGTGCTCAGCCGATCATCGGTGCGAACGGCGTGGGCATTGAGGTCGTAGACGGCCTGCTCCAGGGCGAGCTGCTGGCGGGCCAGGTGGTAGAGGGCCTCGGCGATCTCCAGCGCGCGGGCCGCGCCGGTGAGATCAGAGACCGGTGAGGGCGTCGGCAAGATGTCGGCCTTGAAAGCGTTCCACAGCACTTCGTAGCAGTCTTCCTGATAGCGCAGGATCCGCGCCCGCAGCTCGGGCTTGACCCGGCTGGCATTCAGCCCGAAGAGGAAGCCGGGCAAGAGCTTAAGCGGCAAGGCGAGGAAGCGTTGTTCGCCGCCGGGGGTTGTTATTATAACAACCCCTTGCCGCACCCGCAGCATCGGGTCGCGCTTCAGGCGCTGATACTGGCTCGGCCAGTCAAGACCCAGCGCCTCGACGAGGGGGCGCATGGGGACCAGGATCGTGCCGTCGGCGAGCTGGCCGGCGGGGAGGCGGTCGCCGTAGAAGTCCACCGTCTGCTGGCGCACGGGGACCAGGGCCGGTTGGTCGTTGGGTTCGTCAGTCACGGTTGGTTCCTTGCCAGATAGTCCCGCCGGTGCGGCCACTCGGCGGGCGTGATGCCGAAATAGCCCATCATCAGCGGGGCCAGGTCGGGAGTCGGCCCGCCGCTCTGCGCCAGGTCGAGCCCCCGCGTGTGCCGGTCATGGATAAAGTCGAGGATCCCCCAGGATCGCGGTGCGGTGCGTCCACCCCTGATCGGCGATAGGGTCCGGGTCGTCAGCCATTGAACGCCTCAGTGCGGGCCGTCTCCTGGATCCAGCCAGGGGCCAGCTCGCCGCGATCCTGGGGCAGGGCCGCCCACTCGGCGGATGGTGCGGTCTCGGCCTCATCGTCGTATGGCTCTGGGGCGGATGGGACCAGCACCGGAGTAGCGGCGGCGCGGTCCGTACTGACCCACGCCTCGTCGTCCGCCATACTACGCGGCCTCCCCGGTCGGTAGTGGGTGTCCCGGATCCGGTAGCCCCGGCAAGCGGCGCGGCATCTGCCCGCTGGCATAGACGTGTTCCACCTGCGGACCGACCCACTCGCCTACCGTCTGGTTGTTGGGCAGGATCCCCTTCGCCAGGAACGCCTGCTCGATCGTGCTGATCCCCGCCTCGATGGCCTCCCGCTTCGCTTTGCTGATCAGCGCCGCCGCACGAAGCGATCGGCGGACGGCCTGGTCGTCGGCAGCAATCGCGCTGACCGGGGTACGTGCCCGCCCTGCTTCCGTAAAGCGGAAGCTCTCGCGGGTGGGCAAAGGAATAAGGATGCGCATGAAGCGCCCACCCAGGCGGAAGCGCTCAGCGGCCAGGGGCCGGTCGTCGTCCCCGCTATACGGGAATTTGTCCGCCCCATAGCGCACCAGGCTGCGCTCGATCTCGGCACGGCTGCGATCGGCGGGGACGTCGGTCACAGCGGCATAGCGGGTGGTCATGCGTCAGCCTTCTCAGCAAGCGGACGGCGGCGCAAGACCTCGTCGCGCAGCCGGGCTAGCTCCGTCTCCAGTCGGGCCAGCTCCGGCAAGATCGCGTCCGGGTCGGCTTGCGCGCGGATCATCTTGCTGAGATAATCCCCTTGCTTGCGCGGCCCTCCAGCGAGTTGGACCAGGAGATCCGCAGCGTCTTCATCGATCATGAACGAGCGTTCCACCTTCTTCATATCCCTATCTTAGCAGACTACGGTTATGCTGTCAATATACCCGTTTGAGAATTGACAACCCCGGCTTAGGTGTGTTAGTATGAAGGTGTAGCCCGGAGATTTCCTTGCCTAAGGAGGACGTACCCATGACCTATACCCTGGCCGTCGCCAACCAGAAAGGCAGCGTGGGGAAAACGGTGACCGCAACCGCCGTCAGTGCCGCCCTGGTCGATCAAGGCCTGCGTGTGGTGACGGTGGACCTGGATCCCCAGGTCAGTGCCAGCCGGGCTGCGGGCTTTGACGTATCCCGCCCCTATTCCAGCCTCTATAGCCCCATGCGGGAATATATCGCCCACGTTGGGAACCCCGCCATTACGGCGGTCCTGCAACCGCTGGAAGCCCGCTGGGCGTTAGTCCCGTCGCACATAGACCTGGCGAAGATGGAGCTAGACCTCTTCCACGCCGAGAGCCGCGAGTTTATCCTGCGTGACTTGCTCGGCCCGCTCGATGGCACCGTGGACTGGATCGTCATTGACTGCCTGCCGACCCTGGGGATGTTGACGGTGAACGCCCGGGTCGCCGCCGACGGGGTGCTGGTGCCCCAGATCCCGGATTATGTCAGCAGCCAGGGCTTACAGGATCTGGCCGATACGATTGCCCGGCTCTCCCGCCCCCGGATGAACCCGGCCCTGCACGTCGCGGGCGTGGTGCTGACTCGCGTGCGCGCTCACTTGGCGCACCACCAGGCCATTCGCGAGCAGATCGCGGCTTTCGGCGACCACAATAACTTGCCGTTCCTCTCTGCGCCGACCGAGACCGCGCGCCGCGCGGCGGAAGCGGACCCCAGTAGAGCAACCCGTATGTCGAAATCCTGGACAGTGTGTCGGCGGCGGATGCCGTGGCCGAGGGCATCCCGCTCTCGCGCTACAACGCGGGCAAAGAGGCGGCCCGCGCGTATCGACGATTGGCCGCCGTGCTGACCCAGGAAGAGGTGACCCATGCCGTATAAAGGGCGTAATGCCTTTCTGGATCCGATCACGCCCCCGGAGCCGGGGAGCGAACTGGCCGAGGCCCGGCTACTGCCCCTCGACACACTGGACACCAATCCCTATCAGAGCCGCCAGGTGTTCCACGAGGCCACGCTCGCCGAGTTGGCCGCCTCCATCCAGGCGCATGGGGTGCTCCAGCCGATTGTAGTTCGTGCGGTAGGTGAGCGCTTCCAGATTGTGGCTGGCGAACGCCGCAGCCGGGCCGCGCGGCTGGCCGGGTTGCTGGAGATCCCGGCTCTCATCCGCGAGCTGACCGACGCACAGGCCGCCTATGCCACGGCGATCGAGAACCTCCAACGCGAAGACCTTGACCTGGAGGATGAAGCCCGCCAGTACCAGGCGTTGCTGACGCTGGCTGGGCTGTCGCAGCGCGCGCTGGCGGCACAACTGGGGGTCAGCCACAACTACATCGCCGAGCGGGTGCGACTGCTGGATCGGCCCGATCTGCTAGTGGGTCGTTTGCCATCGAACTGACGATTGCCAAGCCCATATTCCAGGGCTGTTGCACACGGAAACAGGATAGCGGAATAGCCAGGGCCATGACAAACGACCCACTAGCGGCCTACCGGAGCGGCAGCCTCACCCTGCGCCAGGCCCTGGGGGCGCAGCGGGAACCACCTGCGCCCCCGGCGACTGTAATCCCGGATTACACCGAGGCGAGTAGTAGGTCTGTCATCCCGGATGATACACTATTAACCGATAGTTCTGTAATCCGGGATTACACAAAGGACGATAGTAGATCTATCAGTCAGGATGACAGTCCGCCCCCCGCCGCGCCCATTGAGCGCGCCACCCTAGAGCACCACACCGGCGCGGTCCACGGCGGTGATCTCCGGCGCACCCCTTGGCGCGAGCGGCCCCTCGCCTCGTTCATGGACTGGGTGGCGCGGGTCGATGTGACGACCGTGCCCGAAGCCGCGCGCGTGGCTGCGCGGCAGCAGATCAGTGCCGCGCGGAAGTGGCTGGGGCGGCTGGAGTTGCAGTTGGAAGAGTTGGGGAGCGATAGCGCAGACTGAGACCCCTGCGCCTTTAGCTCTGCCCTGCCCACCGCCGGGAGCACGCGCTCCCGGCGGTGGGCGCGTCTCGGTCCCCTGGTGGGGCGGTCTAGCACCGCTGGGGTGGGGACCGCTGGGCAGCGCGTGTCGCAGTTCCCGCCCCAGCGGCGGCAGCGGGGCGCTCTAGGTGCCAGCCAGGCGGGCCACGACCGGCGCAAATGGTTGCACCCTGTCGTCCACGATCACCAAGTAGGTCACCCCGTACTCTGCCCGACACTGCCCGATCTTCTCGCTGAGTTGGTCTACTGTGCCGGCGGGGGCTGGGTCGCGGTTAGGGGGTCGGCGTCGGCGCGGCGTCGGGGATCGGCGCGCTGGCTCCGATCAGGGGAACCCGCGCCTCGCTCCGGTCGCCCTGCGGCTCGGCAGCTTTAGTTGGGCCGGATCCTGGGGCTGTTACTGGGTGGGAACCAGGATCTGGTAGATCTGGGCGACTTGCGGGGGGCTGAGGCGGCGGCGTTGTTGGAGGGCGGTCAGCTGGAGATCGCGATCCGCCCAGGTCCAGACGATCGTGCCGATGGAGATCAGATCGATCTGGATGTCGGGGCCGAGCACGACGATCGGCTCGACGCCGTTGCCGCGGGTCATGCCCTGATCCTTGAGATAGCGGGCCAGGCGGATCGCGTTGGAGCGCGCCTGGGCACCGGGGCCGCGCTGGAGATGCGCCCACCGGCCCTGGGATGTTTCCTTATACCAGCGCCCATTTTCCACCCGGAAGTTGCCCGTATAGGTCTTGACCTCTAGCACATAGAGGCCCCCCGGGCCGATGAGCACGATGTCCAGATCGCCCGCCTGATCCGGTAAGATCAGGTTGCGGCAGAGGATCCACTGCTCGTCGAGGGCGGCGGCCAGCCAGGTGGCGACCTCCGTCTCACCCTGGGCCCCTTGCTGATAGCCGGGCTGGGCGTGGTAGGGGCCGGTCGCCAGATAGGTGCTACCCTGGGTGATACGGGGACCGGCCCCTGGCCCGGGTGGGGCCGCCCCCGGCGCCGGGAGGGGGTGGCCTATTGGTGGGGGCACCGCCGGAGCTGCGGCAGCCAGCGGACGCTCGCGGGGAGGGCTGGGAAGCCGGGCAGCCCGGGTTGCTGGATCCGGGGGGGGCGGCCCCATCGGGGGGGATGGCACTGCTGGGGGCGGGACCGTGGGGGCGGCGTGTCGCCGCCTGCGGACGAAAACGAGGATCGCGCCCAGGCTGATCAGGATAAGGACGAGGACGAGGATTGCTTGGGTGAGCAGGCTCAGGCTATCCAGCATTCGGTGGCTCCCTAGGATGGGTGTTCGGCCCTGGCCGCTCTTCGGCTCGGCTGCATGCCGGTCTGGGTCGACGCGCTGGCGGTCGCGCTGGGCCGCTATTATCACCATGTTACCGTAGTATACACGCCGCACCGTGCGTTGTCCAGGTGGGTCCTCAGCCCCCGGATGGCACAGCCACCGCGCCCCCGGTTTGGCGGCTGCCCATCCTCGCAGCAAGTACGTCGCATCTGATCCGTGCGACGCGTCGGTATGTTGCGCGCGGACCCAAGGCCTGGCAGCTTGTGGACCAGGCCGGATACTGGGCGCGGAAGGCCGGGAGACGGCGGGCGTCTCGCGTTGACCCTCCCTGCCTCAGCTTTCGGGTTCCGCTGCGAGCGCGAGGTGACTGACCGCGTCGAGGCAGAGGGCTTGTCCGGTGGCCCAGGCGGTCGCCCCGCCGGGCTCATCCATCTGGCTACGGGCGGTCGCCACGCGCTGTGCATAGTCCGCGTGGTCGGCGGCGGGCAGCGGATCCCCGACCGCCTCCCGCAATGCTGCCGCCGCCGCGTACAACTGCGTAGCGCGTCCCGCCCGCCGCTGCCCCGCACTGATGCTCGCCAGCCCCTCGATGGCCCAGGCGATGCCTTCTTTGTCGTCCAGCTCCTGCTTCAAACCCAGGCTCTCGGTGAAAAACGGCTCGGCCCCCGTTAGATCCGCCTGATCGAGCGTGAGGCGTCCCCGATTAATGAGCACAATGGATTGCCCCAGCCGATCGCCCAGGGTGCGGAACAGGGCCAGACTTTCGGTGAGCAGTTGGGTTGCGCGCACATACGCCCCCTGATGATGCGCCACATCACTGAGGTTGTTGAGCGTCACGGCCAGTCCATGCCGGTCATCGCCTGCGCGGCGCAAGACCAGACTCTCTTCGAGCAGCGTAGTGGCCCGGCCATACTCGTGCTGGGCCGAGGCCACCACCCCCAACGTGCCCAGCGCTTGCGCAGTGCCGACGGCATCGCCGAACGCCCGGGTGAGGGCGAGCATTTCTTCCAATAGCGCGGTTGCGCGGGGGTAATCGGCCTGCACCAGCGCCAGCGGCGCGGCCCCCCGGAGCGCCCGGACCCGCCGGGGACTGGCCTCCGGCGGACTCTGCGCCAGGGCGTGGTCCGGCCACTGGCGCCCCCTCGCTGAGGTGCCCATGCGCTAGCCAGAACCGCCACAGTGCCCCACTTAACTGCAAGGCGGCCTCGGCTCTCCCGCCGCCAGGGCCGCCGCCAGGGCCGCCCGCAGGTTGTCATGTTCGCGTTCCAACCAGACCAGCCAGGCGCTTTGCTGCGGGCCGATCAACTGCGGATCCGCGTCTTCGGCCAACGCCTGAAAGAACGCGCGGTGGCGGCGCTGTACCCTCTCTGTCTCGCCCTGGGCGTGCAGCTTGGCCTGCTCATACTGGCGCACGGTCTCAAGCATCCGGTAGCGGGCCGTGCCCGCCTGGTCCTCCATCTGCACCAGCGATTTGCTCACTAGCTGGCCGAGCAGGTCCAGGACCGCCGCTCAGGGCGGGGGCAGGGGGAACGCGAAGGTGAACGGCGGGGCGAGGAGCTCCTCGCCCGGCACGAGGTCTCGGGGCCGGCTCACCGTCACGCGC
>JBBSAN010000262.1:0-8468 GCA_038252265.1 Chloroflexia bacterium | reverse complement strand
CGCGTCCAGGCCGCCCGCCCGTCCTTCCTGCTGACCGATGCCAACGCTGCCGCCGTGGTGGCCCTCTGCACCCACCTCGATGGCCTGCCCCTGCCGATCGAACTGGCCGCGACGTGGGGCAAGTTCCTCTCCCCGACCGCGATCCTGGCCCGCGTCGAACGCCAGGGCCTGACCCTCCTGACCGGCGGGCCGCAGGATGCGCCGGGCCGCCAGCAGAGCTGGCGCGGCGCGCTGGACTGGAGTGTGGCCCGCCTCCCCCCGACCGAGCGCACCCTGTTTCTGCGCCTGGCCGTGTTGCCCGGTCCCTGGTCGCTCGCCGCCGCCGCTGCGGTCGCGGCCCCCGCGCCCCCCGCCGACCTCCTCGCGCTGCTGACGTCATTAGTGGACAAGAATCTCCTGCGCCAATACGAGGATCCTGAAACAGGCACCCAGCGCTTTGGGATGCTGGAAACGATCCGCGCTTATGCCTGGGATCGGTTAGACCAACAAGGCGATCTCGCCTCGCTACAACGTTTGCAGGCGCTGCACTATCTCCACCAAGTGGAAACCCCGGCGTTGCTGCCGGATGGCTCGACGGCGCTTGTTTGGCTGCAACAACTGGCCCAGGAACATGCTAACCTGTGTGCGGCGTTAGACTGGGCGACGCTGCAGGATCCCGCCCTGGCCGGGCGCTTAAGTACCGCCGTCTGGGAGCGTGGCGTGGGGACGATGGTCGGGGCCTATGTGGTCGCGCACTGGCTCCGATCCTGACGACCTGCACCCCTGGCTATTTCTATCTGCTTGATAACTTGGCGTGCGTAAAACAGCGGCGCTCTCAGAGCGCCGCTGTTTTATTTTACTCAGCAGGCGAGGTCGCTTAGGACGACCACCAAAATAAATTGACCACTATCTGACTTGTATCATGCCGAGGAGAGCGACCCATCGTTGCTACAAGGTCACGTTATTTTGGCGGTCGCCCTTAGTAGGTAGCGACCGGCGCAGGCCGCAGACCGCCCCGGTCCAGGCTGTAGAGGGTCGCGGCGGTTCGTGGTATCGTTACGATTCCCCCGCGCGCTTGTGATTCTGTCGCTCCCGCGGGACCGAACCCGCCATCCGCAAGCCCAACCATCCCACGATCACCACGGGCAACACCGTGCGCAGCGACCAGGGCACCCGTCGGTCGCCCAGCTGCCGCACGGCCCAGCCAGCGACCAGCCAACCGATCAGGCGCTGCCAGCGCCGGCGACGAAAGATCCAGGTTAGCAGCCAGAGGCTGATCATCAGGGTGATGGCTTGCAACAAGCCGGGGGGGAGGAGAAGACCGGTACCAATCATTGTCAGCTCACTTTCGCGCATCATTCCACCCAGCGCGCTTACTCCATTGGAGGCGTCAGGGAGTGTAGGGGGCTCCCCGTCCAGGAGCCCGTGCTGCTAGCAACGGGCGGGGGCTCGGCCCCCCCTACTTTCGGCAGAACCCATGCAATCTGCACAGTAGACGTTGCCCCCCTGCTGGACCGCTCCCACATCGGCCATGCTCCGGATCGGCGGACTGAAGGCCATGCCCTGGCAGCCGGACGTCTCACACCGCTGGACGAGGCTCAATGCGTGCTGTGCTCCTGTCGGTCCGGGAGCCCAACAGAGGCTAAAGACATACTCCTCTACCCGGAGATAGGGTACGGCCGGGATCGGCACCTCTCGATCCAACAACCGGTGCACGAGCACGGCCAGCACCTGGCAGAGGTCTGACGGCGTGGGGTCAATCTGGGTGGCCTGCCAGGCCGTGTACGCCCGGGCGGCTAGATCGGGGGCCTCTACGACCTGGCAGGGGAAGGAACGGATAGGTAGTGCTACTTGAGTGTTCATGTGGGAATCTCCTTGTTGGCTAGGGGGCAGCGAGTGTCCAGGAATCAAGAGTCGTCGCGACCAGATGCCAGGCCGCCAGGATTGCCTGGCGATCGGCAGCGACAAGGTGGGTGAACGGAAACTCCACCCGATCGGGTTGCGTGATTTCTCGCAGCAGGCGGTGGAGTCGCTGCCGTACGCCTCGTATCTCGGTGAGCAATGGGGGATGCGTAGGTAGGAGTGCAGACAAGGGATCCGGTGTATAGCGGTTGATCAACACGGTCACGTAGTGTCCGGTGGTGAGGCTCTGTATGGCGCGCCTTTGGAGGGCCTCGGCCAGCGGGCCATGGTCCGCTTCAACCGCCTGATGGCCGACCCGGCTAAGGACAACCGCCAGCGTATGCAGCTGCGCTCGCAGCGTGATCAGTCGGTCGGTCTCATTCGTTGTTGGCGCCTGGGTCATGAAGAACCCCCCTTTGGGTGGATCGGCGAAGTCTCAGCACCGCTATTTGTTATACCCTTCTTAGATTACATCCCCGGCGCCTTTTGCCAATCGGAAAGTTTTGACTTTTGTTTGTTTGGTTTATCTCCCAGCTCCTGGGGTCGTTGGGTCATCTCACCGGTACGGGTATCTCGTGATGTGCGTCAACGCAGGCTCACGGGCTATAAATATTGCGGCGGACCGTCTCTCGGTCCGCCCGTCTGGCGGCTTGCGTCCTATTACCCGGGCTCGACGCCGACGCATGCACAGCAACGGGGGGCCTGCTCTGCGGCATCCCGGTCTTATAGTCGCGGTAGCGCCCTCACGCGGTCGTACTATCCGCTAGGGAATGTGCGACCGCAGTGAGGTGGGGCGTCGGGGCGGTGGCGATCAGGTGGGTACTTCGGACGGTGACCCATCGGTTGGGGTGATTCGGGCGCGCTGCCGCAACCAGTCCAGGTATTGGTCGAGCAGCGCGTCGTTAAGGACCGTGTCCGGCTCGGGTGCCCCGGTGCCATCCACGACCTGATCCACGATCTCCCGCTTGCGCTCAACCAGGGCCAGGATGCGCTCTTCGACCGTGCCCACCGCGTAGGGATAGATGGCCGTGACCGGGTGCTGCTGACCCAGGCGATGGGCGCGGGCTTCCGCCTGACTGTTGATCGCGGGTGTCCAGGCCGATTCCGTCATCAGTACAGTGTCAGCGGCGGTCAAGGTCAAGCCCACATTGGCTGCCCCCAAGCTCAAGATCGCCAGGCGGCAGGCCGGATCGGTCTGAAAGCGGGCTACCTGTGCCTGCCGGATCGGGGCGGGCATACCGCCCAGCACCCGCGCCGCCGCAGGGAAGCGGGCGAGGAGCGCGGCCTGGGTCGTCCGATGATGCGCGAAGACAATTAGTTTTTGCTCGGTCGGGGTCCCGTCCAGAAAAGTTGTGATCCACTCGCCAATAGCGGGGAGTTTACCTAGCGCGGCCGTGCGGCGCAAGATGGTGATCTCGGCTAGCGCGGCCGCCCGCGCAGCGGCCTGTGCTGCGGCATCGTCCGCTGTCGCGGCGGCCAAGGCCCGCGCCACCCAGGCGGCCAGGCGCTGCTGGGTCCGACGATACTCGGCCTGCGCGGGGGGTGAGAGAGTGAGCGCCACCTGGACGCGATCGAGAGGCGGTAACTCGGTCAGAACCTGCGACTTCGTCCGCCTGACCATACACAGGCTGCGCAGGTGCTCATGGAGTTCCGTGAGGTGCGCTGGCCCGCGAAACTCCCAGCCCCAGCGATTCTGGACGGGCGTACAATGCCGGAAGGTGAACCCGGTCCAGCCGCCAAAAGCGTCCAGCACGCCCAGGATTTGCAGCAGGGGGATCAATTCCATCGGCCGATTGAGAATCGGCGTGCCGGTCGCCAGGATCCGCAGGGGCACATCAGCGGCCAGGATCTGGGCCTGCCGGGTGCGGATCGCCTCTTCAGACTTTATGTAGTGGGACTCGTCGAGTACAATGGCTGCCAGGCCCCGCGCATCCAGCGCAGCCCGTAACCCGGCGGCCAGGTGCTTTTCCAGCAGTTCGTAGCTGACCAGGAGCAGGTCGGCGTCCTGGTAGATCGCCGGACGTACCTGGCCGGTCAGCACCTGGGTACGGGCTAGTCGGGATGGCAGCCAGGCGGCAATTTCGGCCCGCCAGTTTTCCAGCAGCCCCGCCGGGGCCACGATCACCGCCGGAAACGCCCCGGCCGCCTGGAGCGCCATCAGCGCTTCCCCGCTTTTTCCCAAACCCATATCGTCGGCCAGGAGGCAGCGGCCTAGCGCCAGGATGGCTTCGACGGCTGCCAGCTGGAAGGGACGGGGGGTGCGCCCCAGGCCAGGGATCGCCCGGAGGGTGGTCGGCTGGGTGGCTTGCGACCGGGCGATCCGGGCTTGGGCGGTCGTGCGCGCGGCGTCCAGCGCGGCGGGCACCTCGGGGTCCAGCACAAAGGTGGGATGCGTGGCGGCAAACGCGATCAGCGCGTGCACGGCGGCAGGCAGGGCGGGCACCCACCAGCGTTTGACCGGCTGGCGCTCATAGCGGGCGAGCGGGATGGCATGCACGGCGGCGAGCACCGCCGCGTCTTTGGGGAAGGTGATCCAGAATCCGCCCTCGGGCGCACATGCGATCCGCTGCGGCGGCAACGGTAGCGGATCGCGGATCGCGGCGAGCGCCCGCAGTGTGGTCGCTACGGCAGCGGGGATAGCGAAATCGTGCGCTCCGGCGAGGGCTTCCAGGTGCCGGGCCAGGGCCGGGGTGGCGGGAACCCACCAGTAGGCGGGATCAGCCCGCTGAAACATACGCTCCGGGAGGGCCTGCACCGCCGTCAGGATCTGGGGATCAGGCGGGAACACGAGTCGAAATCCCCCAGTCGGATCCGCCTCGATGCGCCGGCGGGGCGGCGCGGTAGGGTCGGGCGTGCGGAGCGCGGCGAGGCGCTCCGCCGCCGCTGGCGTGACCAAAAACCCGGCGGCGAGCGGCTGCAAGTCCGCGCCGATACCGGGCGTCGCCGGCACCCGCCAGTGAGGGAACGGGTCCCGCTGGCGGACGGCTCCCGGCAGGGCCCGCACGGTGGTCCAGATCGGGTCGTCCCGCCCGAAATAGAGCGCAAACCAGTCGTCCGCTGTCAGCGCGAGAACCCGCTCAGCCGCGGGGGGCGGCTCTATGACATCAAGCGCCAAGCCTGCGGCGCGGAGTGTGGTCTGATAGGGGCGTAACAGCCGCCAGGCCCGTCCGGTGTGCCAAGGGGTCCACGTCGCCGGGGGTAGGGCGGCCAGTCGCTCGCCGACCGGCCGATCCACCGCGCTGAAACCGCGCGTGAGGCGGGCATCGTCCGGAGCGACCAGCTGCCGGATGGCCGTGTGCAGGCGGCAGGCATATTCCGTGTCGGCGAGCGGGTTCATCATCGGTTCGATCCAAACTCTAATATAATTAGGTCCACACGTGGGCGGCTGTCCCCGGTTCGACCGCCCGCCAGCATCAGGAACAGGTGGCGATAGCAATCCCCAAGACGTTGAGCAGGGCCGGTAGGAGAAGTATGCTGCCCGTGAGGGCGAGGCTGAGGAGGATCGCACTCCGCAGGGTCGCCAGCCGTGCGCGGAATACGGGTGGGAGGAAAGGGTGCGCGCCCCACAATAGGATAGCGGCCGCCAGCCCGCTAACTAGTAGCGGAAACACGCCTTCCCGCAGACTGAGGACTGTACAGAAGGCTGCCGGCGCACCGGTCGCGGCCCGGACGGTATGAATAAGCAGCAGCGTCGCGAAGGCCCCCAGTAGGATCGGCAATGCCCAGCCGAGCAGCGTGAGCGGGCCCAGGATCCCGACCAGACCGGGCCGTTGGGGTCCCGCTTCCGTCACCACGGTTCGATAATTGGACGCGCTCGTATATCCTGCGGGCGGGGTGGGCTGATCGAACACTGGACCTGCGGACGGGTCGAACGGTGTGGTCGGCCGATCCTCGGACGGTGGCACCGCGGGGCGGTCCAGGGGGAGGGGGGGTGGCGGGCCGATCTGGAAGTGGCGTAGCAAGGCGGCCGCTGTCGGGCGGCCCGCCGGGTCGGGATCCATCATCTGGGTAATGAGGGGAATGAGCACCGCTCCCAATGAAAGGGTAGGGGCGGTGAGTGGTGGGAGCGTGAAGCCCTGAATAGGATCGATTGGGGCGGCGCCGGTGAGGAGTTCCCGCAACGTGGCTCCCAACGCATAGATATCAGCGGGGGGACCCGCCCGTCCCGCTAGTTGTTCCGGCGGAGCATAGCCGGGCGTCCCCCAGGCGGCGCTGCTTCCGGTGGGAGCTGCAAGTGCCCATGCGGCCGACTGCGCCCGGGCGACGCCAAAGTCGACCAGCGTCACCATCCCGGCCGGGTCCATGATCAGATTCGCTGGCTTGATGTCGCGGTGGATGATCGGGGGGGTTTGCGCGTGGAGATACACCAGGATCGCGGTGACCTGGGCCGCGATGGCTCCGACCTGCCGGGCAGCCAGGCGTCCGCCGTGCTGCGCAAGATAGGCAGGCAGGGTCGTCCCAGGCGCATAGGCCATGACCAGGTAGAGGAAGGGGGGGTCGGTGAAAAAATCGAGGATTTGGGGGATTTGTGGGTGCTGGAGGCTCGCCAGTGCCTGGGCCTCCAACTCAAAGTTCCGTTCAACCTGCGCCCGGGCCTGCGGCGCGGCGGGAATAGTTCGCAGGCGTTTAATGACCACCAGGCGGTTGAATAGTCGGCGATCCTGCGCCAGGTAGACATCGCCCGTGCCGCCGACCCCTAGACGTTGATCGAGGTGGTAGCGGCCCCGCTGGAGGGCTGTGCCCGCCGGAAGCGGCGGCACCTCACCGAGGGTCTGGCGCTGGCCGCATTGCGCGCAATAGTCAGCGGTCGGTCGTACCGCAGTACGGCACCACGGGCACATAGACATGAGTGGATCCCCCTTATTGATTGGCTCTCCTGGTACTGCCTGTCGGATCGCCTAGCCTGCCCACCGTACGAGGGCGCCGCATGGCACTGCGTACACGCGATAGCGGAAGAGCTAGCCCTCCCCTGTACGGTCCCAGGGGCTTTCTCCTGGCCGCCCAGATCGCGAACCGGCCGCGGTTCGCGTCGAAAGGACAGGGGCCACATTGAGCCCCGGCGCCGCCGGGGCTCAACAGAATTGCACGAACCCGGCGTCGGCAGCCAGGGTAAATGCGGTGTGAAACTGCCCGTATAATGCGCGCCATTCGTCCGGCACCCACGGCGCATGGGCCGCAAAATCAGCCGCAAGCTTGCGGCTGGTCACCGGACCGATGATCCCCTGGTGATCGCTGAAGGTGATCAACTCGACGAAGGGTGCGCCCGTAAAGGCGGCTGGATCGGCTTCAATGGCTTCGGGGGTGCTGCCGATGCCGATGTCGGCCAGCACCTGGATCAACGTGTGGTAGGTCCCGTCATAACCCGGGGCGGCGGTGAACCAGTGCTGTGCCTGCACTCGATAGTAGCCTGGCTGGATCTCGTCAGCGTGGGTCGGATACTCCCGCACCTCGTCCGGAGTAATCGTGATCAGGCGGGGATCCCCCGGCTGGCCTGCGGGATTCCGCACAGCCTGGCGGACAGCTTGTATAACGAGTCCCATATAGGCGGACCTCCTGTCGTGCATCGTGCGGGTTTGGGGTTATGGCTCGATTTCTGATTCCGCGTGTGCGCACGGACTCTCCGGCCCGGCGAGAGGGGATGGAGAAGGTGCTTCCTGTCCTCCAGTCAGGAGCGCGGCGAGAACCTGCTCCAATGGGAGCGGCGCCTCCCACACTGCAGGGTCGGTCGCGCCCACACGCCGCAGGAGCTGTTGCGCTGGGGACAGCTCCTCCAGAGGCACCTGGTCCTCGTGGGCCGCACAATACCACCGGCCATCCGGGGCCTGTAGAAAATAGGTAGGTTCCTGGCACACACTGCAATGCTCTAGTGGGGTGAAGACTAATGCCCCTCGGCCGCAATATTTGCAGATGCCGTAGCCGTTACGGTAGGTACCGCGCTCGTACATATGCGCGCTGCACTGTAGTTGCCGCTGATACTGCGCGAAGGCATCTTGCTCGGCGTCGGCGATCGTCGTGCCCTCGCCCCGGATGAAGGTGTCGGGGGGAAATGCCTCGAAATAAGCGGTCGAATAGCTGCCGGTTGCCGTGAAGACGATCCCCTGATCGCCACACTGCAACCGGCAGCCGTCCGGCCAGCTGTGCTGACAGGCATAGGGTGTGCGATCATAACTCAAAATCGAGGGCGTAATGAGCATCCCTGACCCTCCTCTTTATCTAATCCTGATCCCCCCCCCTACCTACGGAGGAAACGTAGCTGGCCCGACAGGGCCGCCAGTCAGCGGGGTGTACGAACCCCAGTTATGGTCCCCGCCGCTACAGTTATTGCCCAGTAATTCCTCAGTTAGTATCTGCATCCGCGCTCGTGCTGTGCATCGCCTCGAATCAGTACGATCCCCCACAAGATATGTGCATCGGGGATAGCATCGAGTTTCTGATAGAGTATTCTGCGCGCCCCCTCTAATTGTTCCCAGGTACGGTAGGCAGGGGTCTCCCACGAGACGGTCAGCAATGCCTGCTCTTGTACGCGCAGTCGGGCGCGCTCCACGGAGTCGTTGGTTCGCAAACGGGTTTGTAGTGCCACGTTGTAT
>JBBSAN010000261.1:0-8496 GCA_038252265.1 Chloroflexia bacterium | reverse complement strand
TCTTCAGTTGCAGGCCGCGCTGTACGGCAGCCGGGTGGTCCTGCGCCAGCCGGATCGCGTCCTGGTAGCCCAGGAAGTCGGGCGCGTGGAGCATATAGACGTGCAGAGTGTGGCTCTCGATCCACTCGCCGCAGTAGAGCAGGCGGCGCAGGGCGCGCAATTGCCCGCCGACGGTGATGCCGAACGCATCTTCCATAGCGTGGACGGCGCTCATCTGGTAGGCGACGGGGCAGATGCCACAGATGCGGGCGGTGATGTCGGGGGCCTCGCTATAGGCCCGCCCGCGCAGCAACGCCTCGAAGAAGCGCGGCGGCTCGAAGATGCGGAAGCGCACATCGGTGACGGTGTTGCCCTTGACCACCACATGCAGGGCACCCTCGCCCTCGACCCGCGCCTGGTAATCGACTCGGATCGTCCTAGTTTTGCTCATGGCGCTCACTCTCTTCCTTGAAGGCCGGGGCCAGGGCGTTGAAGCTGCGGTAGGCCCGGCCTATCGCCGGGTCGGTCATCCCCAGGCGCTGCCACTCGGCACTCAGCGATATCGTATTGGGTGTCTCCTTTGGGCCGTAGCAGCCGAAGCACCCCCGGTGGTAGGCCGGGCACAGCGCGCCGCAGCCCGCCTGGGTCACCGGGCCGAGGCAGGGCGTGCCGTCGGCGACCATGATGCAAACGGTGCCCCGTGCCTTGCATTCCAGGCAAACACTGTGCGGTGACACATTCGGCTTGCGTCCGTGCAGGAACGCGCTGATCACTTCGATCAGTTGGTGCTTGTTGATCGGGCAGCCGCGCAGCTCGAAGTCCACCGGGATGTGCGCGGCGATGGGCGTAGACGTGTCCAGGGTCGAGATAAAGGCCGGGGTGGCATAGACGACGGAGGTGAACTCCCGCACGTCTTTAAAGTTGCGCAACGCCTGGATGCCGCCCGCTGTGGCGCAGGCTCCGATCGTCACCAGGAAGCGCGACATCTTGCGCACCTCCTTGATCCGTTCGGCATCATGCGCGGTGGTGATCGAGCCTTCAACCAGCGACAGATCATAGGGCCCCTTGACCACGGCCCGCGACGCTTCGGGGAAATTGGCGATATCAACCGCCCCGGCGATCGCCAGCAATTCGTCCTCGCAGTCGAGCAGGCTCAACTGGCAGCCGTCGCAGGATGAAAACTTCCAGACCGCGAGCTTGGGTTTACGTTGTGCGCGCATCTTATCCCTCTCGTTTCCCGAACCATCGGTGGATGGTGCTATAGCGGGCCACCGGCCCATCTTTCGTTCATTACCGCCCGGCATGGGCGGCGCGGGGCCTTATCGTGCCCGCAAGGCATTCAAAATCACCAGAACATCAATAACTTCCTGGCATAACGCCCCGACCGGGGGCGGCAGCACGCCCAGGCTGGCGATGATCATCAGCAGGAAGCTCAGGCCCAGGCCGACGCCGATGCTCTGGCGGGCAATATGCAGCGTGTGCTGGCCGATTGCCACCGCCTCGCCTACCCTGGTGACGTCGTCTACCAGCAGCACCACGTCGGCGGCTTCCGCCGAGATCCCGGTGCCATGCGCACCCATCGCCACCCCGACGGTGGCCGTTGCCAGGGCGGGGGCGTCGTTAATACCATCCCCAACCATGACGAGCGGGTCATATTGCGCCTTGAGCCGCTGCATCACCGTCACTTTATCTTCGGGGAGCAAGTCCGCCGCGACCTCGTCAATCCCGGCTTCCTGGGCCACGTGGCGGGCATTGTCGAGCCGGTCGCCGGTCAGCAGGGCGATACGCTGCACGCCCAGTGCCCGCAGGCGTAGCATCAGTTCCGGCACCCCGGGCCGGAGCCGGTCACCGAACAGCACCACGCCGGACAACTTCTGATCAATGGCGATAAAGGCGGACAAAATCGCCCCGGCGGAGGTGGGGGCCGGTAGCTGCGCCACCCCGGCCATTGGCGCGGTGCCCAGTCGTTCCACCAGGAAGCGCGCCGAGCCAACCAGGATCTGCTGCCCGTCAAGCTGGCCCGAAACGCCGCGGCCCGGTACTTCCTCGAAATGCTCCGGCAACGGCAGCGGCCCGCTGGGTACCCCGTCGGTGGTCTGCGCCGCCTGGACCAGCGTGCGGCCCAGCAGGTGCGAGGATAATTGCTCCACGCTGGCCGCCTTGCGCAGCAGTTCGGCGGGCGGGATGCCGTTCGCCGGGACGATGCGCTCCAGGACCGGCAGGCCGTAGGTCAGGGTGCCGGTCTTGTCGAAGACCACCGCGCGGGCGCGCCCGATCTGCTCCAGGGCGGCCCCGCTCTTGACGATGATCCCCGCCCGCGATGCCCGGTTGATGCCGCCGATAATGGCGATGGGCGTCGCGAGGATGAGCGGGCAGGGGGTGGCGACCACCAGCACGGCCACGATGGTATGCGGATCGCCGGTGATCGCCCAGCCCAGGGCGCACATGACCAGCGTGACCGGGGTAAACCAGATGGCGTAGCGGTCGGCCAGGCGCTCGATCGGCGCTTTCTGCTGCTGCGCGTGCCGGACCAGCTCGACGATCCGGGCGTACTGGCTCTCCTCGCTCACGGCGGTTGCCTGCATTTCCAGTGCGCCGCCCGCGTTGATACTGCCGCTCAACAGGGGGTCGCCGCTGTGCTTATTATCGGCCAGCGGCTCACCGGTGAGGGCGGCCTCGTCTACCGTGGCCTCGTCGCTGAGCAGGATCCCGTCTACGGGGATTAGATCACCGGGGCGCACGACCAGCCAGTCGCCCACCTGCACCTGAGCAACGATCAACTCCACCAGGTGGTCGCCCTCTTTGCGCCAGGCCACGCGGGGGGCGCGGGCTAACAGGCTTTCGAGCGACGAGGAGGCCCGGCGGAAGCCGTAGTTTTCCAGGGCTTCGCCGCCCGACTGCATGAGCACCACAATCACGCCCGCGAATGGCTCGTCCATGACCAGGGCCGCGACAATCGCCAGCATCGCCACCACATCGGAGGCGAACTGCCCCCGCAGCATCCCCCGGAGGGTGCTCCAGACGAGCGGTGCCCCGCCAATCGCCAGCGTCGCCAGCCAGATCCCCTCGCCCAGGTCTGTTCGCCCGAAGCCCCATTGGGCGACCGCCCCACTCAGCAGGCCCAGCAACGCAAAAAGGGGAATGGGATATACTTTAAGGAAAGCCCAGATCCGCTGGCGCATGATATCTCCTGCGCAGTCTGAACAGGCGCGACGTTGACACGTGAATGGCGCAAACATTTCCGCCTATCTGTCGCTTGTTCTTTCCGCATGAATGCTGCCCGGCCTTACTCAGGCCTGGGTCGCATCCTTATTGTACGAGAGGGCGGTGAAAGACGGCGTAGACAAAGGTGAATAGTCTGTGAACAACGTGCCCCACGCGTTGGGGCGCTCTGCGCGATCGGGGTCGGCCTCCGGCGGGCGGCGATCGCCTCGCCCGCAGCACTGGGATCGGTAAAAGTGCAACGGATTGTTCACCGACTGTTTACCAGTATGCACCCTCTTGTTTATCCCCACCGCGTATGATAGCAAAGGTCGAGGATCGGCCAGCCCTGTTTAGCTACAGGGCGTTGCGCGCCCTCTGCCATAATCGCAGATGCCCGTTCAAAGTGCGGCCCGACAAGCCCTCACTGGTGTGCAGCGAGATTGACTTACGCGGGGGGACTACACGGCGGTGCCCCCGGCAGCCGGTGTACCGGCAGCGATGCCCTATTACACAAATAGATAAGGAGCGTATCCAATGACTAAGATAGCTATCCACGGGTTCGGGCGGATTGGCCGGCTCACGGCCCGGCAGGCATTAGCCGGTAAGTTATTCACCCCGGCCTCCGTCTCGGATATCCAGGATCTCTCCACCCTCAGTGCTCTCTTCAAGGCGGACAGCAACTATGGCCTGTGGCCGGAGCCGGTCGGTACGCGCGACGGGGCGTTCATCATCGGAGATCGGGAAATTCCCTACTTCCTGACGAAAGAGGCGCTGCCGGACTGGGGCGCGCTCGGCGTCGACGTGGTGATCGACTGCACAGGCCGGGCGACCAAGCGGGCCGGTGCCCAGGCGCACCTGGATCGCGGAGCCAAGCGCGTGCTGATCAGCGCGGCCAGCAAGAGCCTGCAAGATTGTGATGCGGTCATCCTGCCGGGGATCAACTTCACGGCCTTCGATCCCGCCAAACACTTCATTGTCAGCATGGGCAGTTGCACGACCAATGCGCTCGCGCCGGTGGTCAAAGTGCTGCTGGAGAAGTTCGGGATCGAGACCGGCTTCTTCTCCACCATCCACGCCACCACCAACACCCAGTCGCTGACCGACCAGCCGATGGCGGATCGCCGCGACTCGTGGGCGGCGGCTGAGAATATCATCCCCTCGTCGTCCGGTGCGGCCAAGGCGCTGAAGTTCATCTGGCCGAACCTGAATATCACCGGCAAGGCCTACCGGGTGCCTGTGCGCACCGGGAGCATTGTCGAACTCAACGTGCTGCTCGGACGCGACACGACCGCGCAAGAAGTGAACGATGCCTTCCGCGCGGCGGTGACCCAGGCCCCGCTCCAAAACGTCATGGGCGTGCTCGAAGAGGAATGGGCCTCCAGCCGCATTGTCGGTGAGACGATGTCCTCGCTGGTGGACCTGCCGCTGACCCAGGTGCTGGGCGGGCGGCTGCTCACAATCGCCGCCTGGTACGACAACGAGATGGGCTACGCCACCCGGCTGGCCGAGATGGCGCTGGCTATCTCCGAGTAACAGTCCGGCGGGCGCCGGGGCCGGGCACCGTTAATCATTGTTTAGCAAAGATTTACGGATTGTCTACCCGGTGCAACCGGAATTCTCACCGGACAGTGCGATAATAAAGGGGAGAAGACAGGGAAGGGTCTAGAAATAGCGGGCACCTGCCGACGGCAGTCCCGCCCGGGCGCACTACCGGTAGCGCTATGGGGAAGGATCTTTACCTCAATATCTCGTGAGGCAACACCTTCAGAAAGGGTGACCTCGAGCAGGCCCGCGGTGGATACCGCGGGCCTGTCTTTTGTGCGGTCTACGCTCCAGGGATAGGGACAATCCAGCGACGCTCCCGCCGTTCAGCCAGGGGCGGTCAACCGGTCATGGCGGCGCGGGAGGCTGCGCTGCTAGCCCAGGATGCGGAGATTGATGCTGATGAAGACGATCAGAGAGGCGAGAAAGAAGACGGAGAAGAAGGCGTGATACCGCTCATTGCGGGTCGCAGCGGTGATGAGGCTCCGGCCCAGGACCAGGCTCAAGGTGAGCAGGTAGATCGGCCCCTGCGCGACAAAGTGGTCCTAGCCTTTCAGCAGCGTATCCACAGCGTCAATCGGGGCCAGTAGCGCGGCGAGGGCGAAGAACCAGCGATGGTTTGCATAATAATAGCTCTTAAAATTCAGCCCGTCCTCCATCGGCTCCGGGAACAGCAAGACCGCCAGCAAGAAGCTGATGGTGGGGTTGAGCAGCCCAACGGCGAGGTCAAAGGCATGAACGACCTCCAGGCCGAATATGTGCAGAAGTACGGCCCTGGCGACTACCACTACATTTGCACTTTTTGATTAAACGTCATACGGCGGCCACATTTAGGGCCAATGCGGCAATCTGCCGCAAGATGTGGATAGGCTCCGCGAACGGCCAGGCACGAATTGTAAAAAGTGCAAATGTAGTGGACTACGTGCCGCAGCCGATCTGGCTCATCTACTGGAGCTTCCGGGCGATGGTTGGGGCCGGGGTGTTGATGATCGTGCTGGCATTGGTCGGGCTGTTCTTCCTCGTGCGCGGCACCTTCGAGCGGCACCGCTGGCTGTTGGGGCTGTTGCTTCCGGCCATCGCCTTGCCCTATATCGCCAACTCCACCGGCTGGGTTATGACCGAGCTGGGTCGCCAGCCCTGGATTGTGCAGGGGCTGATGAAGACCTCCGCCGGGGTCTCACCGATCCCGACCTGGTCGGTGGGTCTCTCGCTGGTGCTGTTCACGGTGGTCTACGGCGCGCTGGCGGTGGCCGATATCTATCTGCTGGCGAAGTATGCCCGTGGGGATGCCGAGCCACTAGCTGCTACCCCACCCGGCGATGCCCTGGAACCAGAAATGGCCGGGGTCTATTAGAAAGGCGCGAGGAGGAATTTCACTCATGGACCTGAATACGTTCTGGTTTATCCTGATCACGATCCTGTTTATCGGCTTCTTCTTTCTGGAGGGGTTCGACTGCGGGGTGGGCATCCTGCTCCCGTTCCTGGGCAAGGGTGACTCCGAGCGCCGGACGATCATCCACAGCATTGGCCCGTTCTGGGACGGCAACGAGGTGTGGCTGCTGACGGCGGGCGGGGCGATCTTCGCCGCCTTCCCCAACTGGTATGCCACCATGTTCAGCGGCTTTTATGTGGCGTTGTTGTTGCTGCTGCTGGTGCTGATCCTGCGGGCGGTGGCCTTCGAGTTCCGCAGCCGCGATCCGCGCCCGGCCTGGCGCCTGACCATTTACAATGCCTCGTCCAGCCCCTACACGCTGGGTGTGATGAGCTGGGTGGCGCTGGGCTTCGTTCCCATCGTGCTGATCTACCAGATCTGGAACTACTGGGTGTTCCGCCAGCGGGTGGGGCACCTGGCCGCCGGGCACCTGTAAAAGAATCGCTCCTGTGCAGCGGGAGGGTGCGGCGGGCGACCGTGCGCACCCTCCGCTGTACACCGGTTGGACCCTGTTCACCGATCGTTCACCGGTTTACACCCGCTTTTCCACGTCTCACTGCTACACTGAGAGCAGTATGAGCAGCGCCATCGGCAGGGCAATGGAGCCACGCCAGGGCGTGGGGCTGGCACCGAAAGGAGTCGGGTTGTGGACGAACAAGAGAAATTCTCAATTGTGCTCTTCTCTGGCACGGTTGACAAGATTATGGCGGCAGTGACGATGGCCGTTGGGGCCGCCGCGACGGGCAAGCAGGTTACCCTCTTCCTCACCTTCTGGGGATTAATGGCCTTCCGCAAGGACGACTGGAAAACCAACCGGCGCTTCAGCAAGGATTTTGAAGATTATGCCGGACCGGCGATGGAGATGATGGCGGCCAAGCATGTGCCGCCGTGGATGGAGACCCTCCGCAGCGCGATGGAACTGGGCGGGATCACCATCAAAGCGTGCAGCATGACGATGGATCTCTTTGATATGAAGCTCGAACATTTCGAGCCGATCGTCAGCGAAGTGACGGGTGTCGTGTCCTTTGTTAGCGAAGCCGATGGCGGCACCACGCTGTTCGTCTAGCGTTGCGGCGCAGGAGGGACTGATTCTTATGGAAGCGATCACGATTACCCGCGAAAGCGATGCCCGCGGCAGCTTCTGCCCCGGCCCGTTGATGGAACTGATCCGCCTGGTCAAGACGGCCAATCTGGGCGATGTCGTGGCGGTGATTTCAAGCGACGAGGGTAGCAAGAAAGATATCCCGCTGTGGATGACCAAAGCGCATCAAGAATTTTTGGGCGCGGAGGATGCCGGGGGCGCGACCCGCTTTATCTGCCGGAAGATCCGGTAGCAGCTGTGCTGGCACCCGGGCTGTGGTCTGGCCTAGCGGACGAGCCGCATGGGCCGGACCATAGCCGGGGTCGCCAGCCGGGGCTGGGCCGGGTAACGTACCCGGCCAGCCAGGGGAGCAAGGAGGAACTGAGGGATGAAACGTATCGTCGTGCTGGGGGGTGGGACCGGCGGCACCCTGGTCGCCAATCTGTTGGCGAAGAAGCTCAAGAAGAGCGAAGCAGAAATCGTCCTGGTGAGCGCCAGCACCCGCCACCTCTATCAGCCCGGCTGGCTCTATGTGCCGTTTGGCCGCCAGGACCCACGGGCGTTAAGCAAGCCGCTGAAGGGGCTGCTCAACCCACGGGTCAAGCTGATGATCGGTGAAGTGACGGCGCTGGACACCGAGCAGCAGCAGGTCATCGCGGCCAACGGTGATGCGATCGGCTACGATTATCTGGTAATCGCCACCGGTTCGCAGATCACTCCCGACGATATCCCCGGCTTCCGCGAAGGCGCGCACCACTTCTTCACCGAAGAGGCGGCCTTCCGCCTCCATGCCGCGCTGGAAGAGTTCACCGGCGGGCGCATCGTCGTCGGCGTGGGCGGCATTCCGCACAAGTGCCCCGTCGCGCCGGTCGAATTCACCTTCTTGCTGGATGAGTATCTGACCCACCGGGGCCTGCGCGATCAGACCGAGATCGTCTATACCTACCCGATCAACCGGGTCTTCACGATTGAAACGGTGGCCGATATGGTGCGCCCGCTCATGGAGCAGCGCAACATCACGATTGAAACGTTCTTCAACCTGGAAGAGGTGGTGCCGGAGCAAAAGCTGGTTCGCAGCATGGAAGGCACCGAGTTCGAGTACGATCTGCTGATCATGACCCCGCCCCATCGCGGCGCGAAATTTCTGCAAGGCCACCCGATTGCCGACGCGCAGGGCTGGATCAAGACCGACCGGACCACATTGCAGGTCAAGGATCAGCCCAACATCTGGGCGGTCGGTGACACGACGGACCTGCCG
>JBBSAN010000260.1:0-8512 GCA_038252265.1 Chloroflexia bacterium | reverse complement strand
GGGGCTTGTTACGTTGGGTGCCTGATCCACACGGCTTGCGCCGTGGGCTACCGTCTGCCGCCCCTCCGGGGCTATTGGTCTACCAAACCGCTAGGCGATGGCCGTCTCTTCGGGGCGGATTTCCAGGTAAATCCGATCATCGGGCGACCCGGCGCGTGGCCCGCCGCCCCCGATCATCTGGTCGAACGCCGGGTTCAGCTTGGCCCGCAGCGCAGCCAGCGCGGTGGGGTACTCGTCGGGGGCCAGGATGCGGGCGCGGGCGGTCTGGCCCGGCCCCTGGGTATTACCCATCCGGTCGCTGGGGGCAACGACGACCTGCTCGCTGTTGCGGATGCGCTTGGCTTTGCCCGCGCCGTTCATCGTTGTCACATACACCCGGTCGCCCACCTGGGCGAACCAGACCGTGGTGTGGACCGGATCGCCGCTGCGGCGGTGCGTGGTCAGCACTATAAATTCGGCCCCTGCGAGTGCAGGGAACGCCGTTTGCGTATCCATATAACCTCATATCTCCTGAGAAAGTCAGGTGCCTGGATGGAGCGGGATCAGCGCCGCCGCGTAGGGCGGGAGCGTCACCCGCAATCGGTCCCCGGTATGTTCGATCGTGTGGGCGTTGAGTGCGTCGCGGAGCACGCCCGGCCCCGCCATGTTCCCCGGTAGCGCCACCGAGAGCGTACATGACTCCGCCCCCAGGTTCAGCACCGTCAGCAAACCCGGCAGCCCGTCGCCGGTGTGGGCATAGGCATAGGTGCGGGCCGCTTCATCGAGATGCAGCGTCGAGCGCGTGCCCTGCCAGATCACCGGGTGGGCGCGGCGCAGGGCCACCAGCCGCCGGTAGTAGGCGAGCAGATCGGCATCCTGCGTAGCAGCCCACGGCATCAGCCCCCGCGCCTGGGCATCGCCGCCCCACCCGCTGGTGCGGGTGTCGCCCTGCTGGCGGATGCCGACCTCGGTGCCGTAATAGATGATCGGCGGCGGCGCGAGGGTAAACTGCAAGGCCGCCGCCACCCGCAGCTTGCGCCCATCGCCCTTCGCCACCCAGAGGAAGCGGTTCATGTCGTGGTTGTCGAGGAAGGTGGGCGTCACGAAGCCGGGCGAGTAGTAGCGCCGGTTCTGTTCCAGAAAGCGGTCGAACACGCTCACCTTGATCGTCTCGAAGGCCACCAGCCCCCGGATCATGCTCAGGAACTGGAAATCGAGCGCGCCGTCCATGCGGCCCTCATAGCTGCGCATCGTCTCCGGCCCGTGCGTGGCCTCCCCGACCGAGAAGCTATCGGGCTTCGCCGCCTTGACCGTCCGGTAATACTCGGTCCAGAAGTCGTGCGACGGGCCGAGCACGTAGTCCAGCCGGTAGCCGTCGATATCATATTGCTCCAGCCAGAAGCGGGCTGAGTCGAGATAATAGGCGCGGGCATCGGGGTTCTCGTGGTTCAGCCGGGGCATCCCCTTCGATGTGTAGAACATGATGTAATCGTCAGGCCACGCCAGCCAGGTAAACCAGTCGTGGTAGGGACTGTCGCGATTAGTATGCGCGTCCACGAACAGCGGGTGCCGGTTGGAAATATGGTTCGCCACCAGATCGAGCAGCACGCGCAGGCCACGGGTGTGCGCCGCCTGCACCAGTTCCGCCAGATCCGCATTCGTGCCCAGCGCAGGGTCCACCGTGAACAGGTCGCTGCTGTCGTAGCGGTGGTAGCTGGGGCTGGCAAACACCGGCGAGATCCAGAGCGCGGTCGCGCCCAGGTCGCGGATATAGTCTAACTGCTCGGTGATGCCGCGCAAGGTGCCGCCCAGCTTATCCCGCCAGCCCTCGGCCTCAGTCCAGGCCCCGCCGCTGCCGTGGCTGAAGCGGTCGGGGAAGATATGGTAGAAGACGGCGTTCCGCACCCAGTCGGGGGCGGTGGGCGCGTCCACCAGATAGGCGAAGACCGGCTCCATCCCCCCGGCGGCTTTCAACGCGGCGTCGGCATAGGCCGGGGCCAACCCGCTCCCCGGTTCAGCCAGTGCCTCGATCTGGTAGCGCACAACCGTGCCGGGCGGCTGCGCGGGGATCGCCGCTTCCCAGACACTCAGGTAGTCCCACAGCAACTCGTTCCAGATCGGCTCGCGCTCTTCCAGCGCCAGCGCGAAGCCGTTGGTGACCTGGCCGCTGCGCCCGCCGGGGCGGCTGCCGTCGGTGGTGTAGTAGAGCCAGACCGCGCAAGCCGGATATTCGGGGCCGGTGGTAGCCGTCACTACAACCGCTGCGCCCGATTGGGGGCGCAGCGGCGTGATCTGGAGCTTATGTTGGACCCCGCTAAGGGCCCGCGCCCGTTCGCGGGTCGCTTCGGGACTGGCCGCCAGTTGCCCGAAGGCAAAATCAGCGGTTACATCAGGGTGCTGGCCCGGCAGAGCTTCGGCAGCATCTGCCGCCAGGGCGGACAGAGCGGCGTCGGTCGGGTCCGGCGGCAGGTCGGATGATGGTGCCTCGGCCATCCTAACCCTTGACCCCGCCCAGAGTCAACCCCGCTTGCAACTGCTTTTGCAGCGCCAGGAAGAGGATCATCACCGGCACCGCCGCGAAGATCGCGCCGACCGCGAAATACCCCCACGGCTTGTTGTTGTCGGTTTGCAGCCCGATGATCCCGACCATCATCGTGTAGTTGTTCTCGCTGAACAGCACCGTCTGGGCCATGATGTATTCGCCCCACCCGGCCATGAAGCCGAGCAGCGCGGTCACGGCCAGCGCCGGGCGCGCCAGCGGCAGCATGACCCGCAAGAAGGCCTGGGTGGGGGTGGCCCCGTCTACCCTCGCGGCTTCTTCCAGGTCCGCTGGTATGGTATCGAAGTAGCCCTTCAGGTTCCAGATCGAAAAGACCAGCGACCCCGACGTATAGGCGATGACCAGCCCCAGCAGGCTATCCAGCAGGTGCAACTCCTTGAAGATGACGAAGATGGCGATCAGCGAGAGGATGCCGGGGAAGGTCTGGATCGCCAGCATCAAGGTCAGCAGCCCGTCGCGCCCCATGAACCGCCAGCGCGAAAATGCATAGGCCGCACTCGTCACCACGAACAGGCTGGCAAGCGTCGTCAGCGAGGCGACGAACAGGCTGTTCTTGAACCACGTCAGCATCGGCGTTTCGTTGATCATGTGGTTGAAGTTGTCCAGCGTCGGGTTGGTCGGCCACAGTTGGAGCGTGGTGCTGAACAACGATTGCCCCGACCGGAACGCAGCCTGGGCGACGTAATAGATCGGGAACACGGTGAATATCGAGAAGAGGATCACGAAGGCATTCGCCAGCACGCTCTTCAGCGCGAAGTCCCGGCGTTGGCGGCTCCGCAAAGCGTTGGCTTCGGCCTGCACCTGCGCTTCGGTGGTGGACAGGGAACGCGCCGGGGACGCGCTCGTGGTTTCGATGGTGCTCATTATTCGTACGCTCCCTTCGTCAGCTTGGTCGCCCGCAGGTTGGCAATAGTTGCCAGGAACAGCAGGATGAACACCACCACGGCAAAGGCGCTCATCAGCCCGTAGTTGTTTTGCTGGATGCCCTGCTTATAGGCATAGAGCATCACGAACTCGGTGGAGCCGGGCCGCAGCACCGACGTGTTCGGCCCCCCGGCGGTGATAATCCAGACCGTATTGAACATCTGGAAGGTGGTGATCGCGCTGAGCACGACAGCAGGCAAGACCGCCGGGCGGATCATCGGCAATGTGATCTGGGAGAGTTGCACCCAGAACCCCGCCCCGTCCACCCGCGCCGCTTCATACAGTTCCCCCGGCACGCTGGACAGCGCCCCCAGGATGATGAACATGAAGAAGGGATAGGTCAACCACAGGTTAACCAGCACCACCGCGACCCAGGCCCAGAAGGGTTCACCCAGCCATTGCGGCGGGTGCGCCACCCCGACCATGCGCAGGATCTGGTTAATCGGCCCGAAGTCGTTGTTGAAGAAGAACTTCCAGATCGGGGCGGTGACAATGGCCGGGATAGCCCAGGGCAAGATCATCAGCGTGCGGTAGACGCTCTTCGCCTGAATATAGGGGCTGTTGAGCAGCAACGCTAACGTCAAGCCGGTGACGAAGAAGAGGACCATGCAGACGATGGTGTAGAGCAAGGTGTTGCCCATCACCTGGAAGAAGTCAACGTTGAACTCGTTGCGGAACCAGAAGAGCTGGACGTAGTTGTTCAACCCGATGAAGGTGTAGGCACCCTGTCGGGGGGGGCCGAAGACATCAGCGGCCTGGGGGAAGTGGAAGGTGTTACGGTTGGTGAACGAGAGCAACAGGTTGTACAGGATCGGGCCAACGCTGAAGATCAGGATCCCGATCAAGGCTGGTCCCACGTAGGTGGCGACATGCAGGTAACGATCTCGTCGCTCACGCGAGTTGGTCTGGGCCAACTGGGTGGTCTGAATGCCCGCATCGGCATTCAGGGTGGTACGCGCCATAGGGAACCTCCTCCTGGAGATGAGCGGTGCTGCTAGAGCCTCAAACCTACGGGGGGTGCGGGTTCGCAGAGCGCGACGCCGTCTGCGGCGTCGCGCTCCGGTTTTGTTACTTCATCTTCGCAATCGCGTCTTCGGCGGCTTTCTGGGTATCGGCCATGATCTGCTGCGGATCATCCGAGCCGGTGTAGAGCGCGGTCAACGCCTTGGCGACCGGATCCCACAGCGCGTTCATGAACGGGGTGTTGGGCAGCGGCACGCCATCGGCGGCCTGATTGTTGAAGCCCGCGACCACTTCGTTGCTGCTCACCGCCGCGCCGGCTTCCTTGTTGGCCGGGACCACGTCGGTGCCCTGCGAGTACTTGATCTGCTCTGCCTTGGAGGTGAAGAACTTCATCACATCCACGGCGGCCTGCGGGTTCTTGCTGCCATGGGCGAGCATGAGCGACTTGACCCCGACGAACGGCTTGGCCGGGCCTTTGGCCCCAAAGTCCACGGCGGGCAGCTTCGCCAGACCGAAGTCGATCTTGGCGGTCTGGAGGTTGGCGATGTACCAGGGGCCGTTGAGGATGATCGGAGCCTTGCCGTCCTTGAACAGGGCGTCGGCCACGTCATAGTTGATATCCTTCGGCATCTTGCCCTGGAGACTGCGGATGAACTTGGCGGCGGCGAGGCCGTTGGCGTTGGTCAGGCTGACGGTGCCCTGCTCGTCTACATACTGCGCGCCCGCGCCGTAGAAGGCGAAAGCGTTGAAGTAGGCATCGGCGGGGTTCCAGACGGCATAATACATGCCGGGGTTGGCCTTGTTGAAGGTGTCCATGTTCGCCAGCAGTTCGGTCGTGGTCTTGGGCAGCTTGTCGGCGGTGATCAGCTTCTTGTTATAGATCATCGTGACGGCTTCCATCGACTCCGGCACGGCATAGACCTTGCCGTCGTAGGTCACGGCCTGGGCGGCGACGGGGACATAGTTAGCGTCCACATAGGCCTTGTCCACGCCGTAGGCTTCGAGGGGATCGATCACGCCGAGGAGGGCGTTCTGGCCGATGTGGTCATCCACCCAGGCGACGATATCGGGGCCGACGCCCGCCGGGACGGCGTTCTGGACCTTCTTGTCAATATCCGACACCTGGAGCAGCTTGATGGCGACATCCGGGTGGGCGGCCTGGTACTCGGCAAAAATGCTCTGGATGGTCTTGAAATAATCGCCACCCCAGGAGTGCCAAATGGTGATGACCGTCTTGGCATCGGCGCTGCCGAGGACGACCGGGGTTTCGGTCGGGGCCACAGTCGGGGTGGTGTCCGCCGCCGGGGCGGCAGTGGTCGGCGTGTCAGCAGCCATCGCCGCGGTCGGCGTGTCGGCGGCCATCATTGCGGTCGGCGTGTCGGCGGCCATCATCGCGGTCGGCGTATCGGCAGCCATCGCGGCGGTGGTGTTCGTCGGCGCGGCAACGACGGGGGCGGTGGTCGCGGTCGGAGCGACCGTCGCTTCGGCACCGCAGGCCGCCACCACAAAGGACAGCACCAGCAGCAGTGCCAGCCAGCTATGCTTCATGAGTTTCATAACGTACCTTTCCTCCTGATATATGTTCGAATCACTCGTTGATTGGGGAACCCCCACGGTGGGGTTCAATAAGCCCGGTCTGGAATCTGGATTCTAACTGAGAGCGCCGACCACCTCCCCTCTCGCACGATACGGCGCACACGTGATACGAGCCTTGCCCACAGGCTGCGCCGAAAAGTCCAGTCCGTTTATGCCAGCAGGCTACATGCCCTAGACGACCGTGCAGCCTGCCCGGTAGCATCCCGGTTGAGGACGCTCAATAGGCGGGTATTCTACTCCAATATCGGTGGGGGCAGGACGGTGGTGCGCCATTGCAGGGGCCGCCTGAACGAGTACGTAAGGCGTAGATGTTCCGGATTGAGCAGGTGTGTTCGCGCTAGGGTCCCGGTGCTCCCCGGCGCAGGGACAGCCCAGCATCTTATTTCGCATCATAGCAGAGTCGTAGTAATTCGTCAAGACCCAACGCGACGGGGTGTTTACAGGCCGTTTCACGCGGATAAACCGCCATGCATATAGGCGTTTGCGGCACGCCGCCCGTTGCACGGCACGCGGCTTGCTGAGGGGCCAGCGACCGAACTCCGTGCGCTGCGCGGAGTTCGCTGCATTGTGGGCAGGTACTCTGCTGCTGCTGCTGCTGGCGAGGGCTGGCGAAGGGATCTGGAGGAGGCGTATGGAAGGAGAAGCAACCACGCTAATCGCGAGCGTCGAAGGGACACTCTTCTGGATGCTGGTGGCCGTGGCGGTGGTGGCGCTGGTCACCCAGCGCATCCGGATGCCCTACACCGTCGCGCTGGTGGTCGCCGGGTTGATCCTGGCGCTGATCCCCGGCACGCCGACGATTGAACTGACCCCCGAACTGATCGTGGCCGTCTTCCTCCCGACCCTCGTCTTCGAGGCCGCCTATAACCTCCATTTCGGCCATCTGCGCGAAAATCTGCGCCTGATCACCATCCTGGCGATCCCTGGCGTGCTGCTCACCGCCAGCATCGTCGCCGTGTTCGTCCACTTCGTCGGCGGATTCGCCTGGCCGGTCGCTTTCCTCTTCGGCGCGATCATGTCGGCCACCGACCCGGTGTCGGTCGTGGCGATGTTCAAGGAACTCGGCGCGCCGGTGCGCCTGCGGACGATCCTGGAGGGGGAAAGCCTGTTCAACGATGGGACGGCCATCGTGCTCTTCAACCTCATTCTGGGGATCATCCTGGCGGGCACGTTCGATGCCGGGGCCAGCCTGGTCCAGTTTGGCGTCGTCGTGGTGGGCGGGCTGCTGATCGGGTTGGTCCTGGGCTATGCCTTCTCCTTCGTGCTGGGCCAGGTGGACGATTACCTGATCGAAACGGTGCTAACCATTGTCCTGGCCTACGGCACCTACTTCCTGGCCGAATTGCTCCACGTCAGCGGGATCATCGCCATCGTCGCGGCGGGGTTGCTGGTGGGCAACTATGGGCGGCGGGTGGCCCTTTCGCCCACCTCCAAAATCGGCGTGGGGCTGTCGTGGGAACTGTTCGGCTTCCTCGCCAACTCGCTGATCTTCCTCTTTGTCGGCTTGCAGATCAAGGCGGCCCACTTTGATTTCACGGACGCCCTGCCGGTGATCGCCGTCGCCATCGCCGCCGTGCTCCTGTCGCGGGGGCTGGTGGTGGGACTGGTCAGCAGCCTGATCAAGGCGTTGCGCTTTGACCGCCCGCTGTCCGTCGGCTGGCAGGCGGTGCTGGTCTGGGGCGGGTTGCGCGGGGCCGTTTCGCTGGCCCTGGCGCTGTCGATCCCGCTGACGATGGGAGGCGCGGCCTTTCCCGGTCGGGAGACGATCCTGGTGATGACCTTCGGCGTCATTCTCTTCAGCCTGCTGGTGCAGGGGTTGACGATCAAGCCGCTCTTGACTCGGTTGCGCCTGTTCCGCGAGGGGGGCGACCTGGCCGAGTACGAGAGCACGCAGGCCCGGCTGCGGGCGCTCAACGCAGCCCTGAACCTGTTGGAGGCGCGGAGCCGGGCCGGGCAGGTAGCACCCGATGTGGTCAAAGAGTTGCGCGAGGAGTACGGGCAGCGCCAACAGAGCCTGCGCGAACATCTGAACCACCTCAACATCCAGACCCCCGCCCTGCGCGAACAGGCGATCATCACCGAACGCCGCGCCCTGCTCCAGATCGAGAAGAGCACCCTGCGCGACCTGTTCACCGGCGGCCTGATCAGCGAGGACAGCCTGCGCGACCTGTCCGCCGACGTGGACAACCGCCTGCACGACCTGGACAAAGAACCGCTGGCCCATGAGGAGAACCCGGCAGACGGGCGGCCAGCGCAGGAAGCAGGCAGCGATCCCGGCTGAGGCAATGCTGCGCTGTGGGGGTTGCTGTGAGGGGAAGCAATCGCTCAGATGCTTGACAGGCTGTGTGAACTCTGCCACAATTTGGCACGACGGAGATTGATTATTAGTGGAGGTCGCGGGTGAACCTGCGTTTCGCCCAAACCCATTCCATTCCGGTCGAGAATGGCGCGGGGCGCTAGGCCCCGCCCCCCGCAGCCACCCGGTCGCGG
>JBBSAN010000259.1:0-8541 GCA_038252265.1 Chloroflexia bacterium | reverse complement strand
TCACTCCGCCGCCGCTGCTGGATCGGTCACCACCGGCAGGGTCAGCAGGGCGTGGGGCACGATCAGCACCTCATACGGCCCACCGGGCGCCGGGGTGACCGTGGTGCGGGCGCGGGCCAGCGCCTCGTCCATCGTCGCCACCGGGATCATTTTGGCCGCCGCGATGATTTCGGGGTGGTCCGACCCGACGATGATCACCGGATGGCGCTCCAGCACCTTTGCCATGACGAAAGCGCGCTGCTGGCCGGGGGGGTAGCCGTTGCGCCGCGCATCGGCCAGGATCCACTCCACCGACGGCGACTCGCTCATCGCGCGGAAGAAGCGGCTTTCGCCCGCGCCTGTCCCGGCTCCCTCTTCGCAGCGCGCCGGGATGATAAACGCGCCCCCCTCGCGCACCACCGGAGTCGGGGCGAAGGCCAGGTAGGACGCCGCTCGCGACGCCTGGTAGAGGTTGGCGTCCTTCGGCCAACCCGCGCCGCCAATCGCCAGGTCGTAGACCTGCGGCACCGGGCGGGTGTAGAGATCGCGGGCCAGGGCCACCAGCGCCTCGAACGCCGGGGTCGGCGCGCCCGCCCGCACCGCCACAGGTCGATGCTCCCCGTCGCAGACCACGTTGACGATGTAGTCCAGCCCCGCCCGCGCCGCGATCTCGGTCACGGCTTCGTGGAACGGGTTGCCCGCGATCCGGCCCAGCCGGGTGCCGGGGTGGTCCACGAAGGCCGGGCCGTGGGTGACGGCAATCGTCGCCTCACCGCCCACGCCGATAGCGACCGTCTTGCGCCCGCCCGAATAGCCCGCGTACTGGTGCGGCTCGACAATGCCGGTGGCGATCAGCACGTCCGCCGCTACCGCACGCCGGTTCACCACCGCCGGAACGGGCAACTCGGTGCCCACCATGCCCAGGTCTACCAGTTCTGCCGGGTCCTGCGCGGCATGGTCTACCACCGTCACCCGGTCCAGCACGGCCTGGCCCAGCTTGGCGACCCGCTCAGCGGGCGTGCTGGGGCGGTGCATCCCCAGGGCGATCAGCACGGTCACATCGGCGTCCGCTATCCCCCCGGCGTTCAACTCCTCTAGCACGGCGGTCACGATGGCCGCGTCAGGGCTGGCCCGCGTCACGTCGGTGACGACAATGCAGGCCGTCGCGCCGGGCCGCACTTTCGGCAAGTCGCGCAGGCGGGGTGCGCCCACCGGATCGGCCAGCGCGGCGCGCACCGCCTCGGCCACGTCGGGCAGCGGCGGCATCGGGCGTGGTTCGATCACGGTGCCGCGCATGTCGGCGGGGAGGGTGAAGGCCAGTTCGCCCCGGTCAAACGGGACATGGTAGGTGTGTGTCATACCCTCATTATAACAAATCCGTGTGCTATAATAGCCGGAGACATTTTCCCATCATAGCGGACACCGAGCATCTCCGTGTTCTCCGTGTCTCCGTGGTGACTTATCTGATGAGGTGCCGAATGAGTTTTAATGAGCGCCTGGCGGCGACAGTGGCGGCGCGGGGGCTGTTGTGCGTGGGGCTGGACCCGGTCTATAGCGAGTTGCCGGAGCAATACCGGGAGGACGATGTGGAGCAGGCGCTGGTCGCGGCGAACATGGCGCTGATCGAGGCGACCGCGCCTGCTGCTGTCGCCTTCAAGTTGCAGATGAAGGTCTACACCGCCGAGGGCGTGGCCGGGTTCGGGGCGCTGATCGCCACCTGCCGCTATGTGAAAGCGCACTATCCCGACCACCTGCTGATCCTCGACGCAAAGTACGGCGACGTGAGCCATGTTATGGCCCGCAGCGCCCACGAGGCGTTCACCCTCTGCAACGTGGACGCGGTGACGGCCTTTGCCCATCCGGGACGCCTGGCGTTGGCCCCGCTGCTGGCCGACCCGGAGCGCGGCTGCTTCGTCGTCTGCCGCATGTCGAACCCCGGCGCGCCGGAAATGCAGGACATCCCCACCGCAGGCGGTGAGCCGTACTACCTGGCGTTGGCCCGGCAAGTGGCAACCGCCTGGAACACGAACGATAATTGCGGCCTGGTCGCCGGGGCGACCTATCCGTCTGAGATGGCCCAGATCCGCGAGGCCGCGCCGGGCCTGCCCCTGCTGGTGCCGGGGATCGGCGCGCAGGGCGGCGATCTGGTCGCCTCGGTGCAGGCGGGGATGGACGCGGCGGGCGGCGGGCTGCTCATCTCGGCCTCGCGCTCCCTGGCCGCCGCCCCCGACCCCGGCACGCTGGCCGCCGAGTTGCAAGCGCAGATCCGGGCGGCGCAGACGGCCCGCCCCGCTGTGCCCCTCTCCGGCGATCCCCAGGTGGCAGCGCTGGTGGTCGAACTGTTTGATAAAGGCTACATCCAGTGGAAGACCATCCAACTCAAGTCGGGCCGGATGTCGCCCTATTACCTCAACCTGCGCGGGCTGACCGCCGACCCGCCGCTGTTCGGGCGGGTCTGCCGGGCGTTTGCAGCGCGGGCCGGGGCGCTGGGCTGGTCTTATGATGTGCTGCTGGGCATCGCCCATGCAGGTATCCCGCTGGCGGTGGGCATCGGCGGGGTGCTGGCCCATCCGGCAGGCTATGTCCGCACCGACGCGAAGGGCTACGGCACCAAACAGATGGTCGAAGGGGCGCGGTCGGGCCAGCGCGTGCTCTTGCTGGACGATGTGATCTCGGACGGGGCGTCCAAGCTGGAAGTGTTGCCCGCGCTGGCCGACGCCGGGGTGGGGGTGGCGGGCATCCTGGTCTTTATCGACCGGGGGCAGGGCGGGGTCGAGTCGCTCCGCGCCGGGGGCCTCCAGGCCGAAGCCGTGACGACCATGCCCGACGCTGTGCAGGCGCTCCACGCCGCCGGGCGGATCACCCCCGATCAAGTCGCCGCCGCCGAAGCGTTTATGCGAGAACGTGATGCGTGATGCGTGATGCGTGACGAGGGATCAGGGATCAGGGATCATTGAGTAGCGTTGACCTGTTCAGCCGCTTCGTAAGGGGGATTTTGTGAGCGAGCAACCAACCCGCCGATTAGACGAGTCGGCCAGGCCGGATCTCTGTCCCAAGTGCGGGAGTCTGATGAAGTGGGCGAAGGTGCGAGCAATACGGAATTTGGGGTTTGAAGTGATCCCCATCGAACTGGAGTCCAGAGATAAATCTGACTGGAGGGGACCGCCTAGAGCCAGGCTTAGCGCGAAAGTCTGTGCTAGCTGCGGCTTTACCGAATTCTACGCCGCCGAACCCGAATTGCTATAAGTCGCAGATACCCGGAGCTACCAACCTCCAACCCCCAACCCCTATCCCCTATCCCCCGCCCGCCCATCGCTGCGCGCCTGCATCAGGAGGCGCTCGAAGGCCGGGTCGTCGTGCAGGGAGGTGAAGGCGGAACTGCGGCGGGCCATGTTGGCGGCGCTGGGGTGGATCGTGAGCGCCTGACTCAGGGCGGCCAGGGCGGGGTCGCGGTGGCCCATCGCCACGTAGACGCGGGCCAGGTTGAGATGCACAGCCCAGGCGTTGGGGTCCAGCGCCAGGGCGGCTTCCAGATCGGCCAGCGCCGGGCGGTATTGCTGGAGCAGATTATAGGCGACCCCGCGCAGGTTGAGCATGGCGACCTGGGTGGGGCGGTCCTGCCGTCCTTGCGCCATAAAAGCCGTGGTCAGCTTGATCGCCCGCTTCACTTCGGCCTCGCCCTGGTAATAGTGGCCCTGTTCCAGTTCTACCCGCCCGCGCATCAGGTACGGTTCGGGCTGGCCCGGCGCGGCCTGGCTGGCCTGGCTCCAGTCGTCCAGCGCCCCGGCCCGGTCGCCCAGCCATTCGCGCACCCGCCCGCGCTCCAGATAGGCCTGGACCAGGACCGGGTCAGAGAAGTTGCGGACATGGGGGGTGTGGGTGATCGCCTGGTTCAGGTCGTCCAGCGCGGGCATGAGTTGGTCTTGTTCTACCAGCACCGCGGCGCGACCTACCAGTGCTTCGGCCTGTAGGGGGCGGCGGGCCAGCACCTGATTGTAGCGATCCAGCGCCGCGCCTGCCTGCCCCTGCCGTGCTAATTGCCCGGCCTGGCCCACGGCGCGCCCGCCCTGTCCGCTCACCGACAGCGCGGCCACCAGCACCAGGCTCGCCCCCAGCGCCAACACCGTCAGCCCAATAGTGGTCACGGCCCATTGCAGCGGCGTCTGGTCCGGGCCGCCCGCCTCCTGGGCAAATAGCCCCATGACGACCAGGGTGACGATGCTGAAGAGGATCAGCGTGCGTGGATTAAAAAAGCGCCGCCATTGCGTATTCATACTCCATTATACGCTTTTTGCGTCGTTTGCGTTGTATCGGAGGCAGCGTGATCATAGAGGCCGTTGATCCGTCAGTCAGCACACGGGCCATGCCTGTTCCGCGTCTTTCGATGCTGGTTGTGTTCCCAAGGCTGTCATCCTGAGCGCAGCGAAGGATCTTCTTGGTAGTCAGCGGTGCTCGGGGCACGATTCCGTCTCCATTGACGACCTGGCAGCCCTGACAAGATCCTTCACTGCGCTCAGGATGACAGCCTTGAGCGTGGCAATAGCGGGGGTTGGGGCTAATTTGCCAGTATGGAGATCATCCTGACCCTCGGCTCTTGCCTCGTCGGATGGGGCGGGAATGAGGTATAATGGGGGGAGAGCGCAACAGGAGGTAGGGTGATGCTAGGACGCTGGATTTTTGGATTGGTGCTGGGGATTGTCGGGGTGATATATCTGTGGCTGGCCTGGATGGCGACCTTTGGCAACACCAATAGCACGGACCTGGGCGGGAATATTCTGGGTGCGGCCTTGTTCCTCATCATCGGTGGGGCGGCAGGGTTCGCGGCGACGAGCCTGTTGCGCCAGAAGCGGCACTAGACGGCGTGCCCGCTGCCGGGCGTCAGGGAGTGATCGGGGCCAGAGTCCCCTCGTCGCCGCGCCCGATACGGAGCAAATCCGTATAGATGGCCGTAAAGCGCGGGTCCGGGGGATCGTTCGCCCAGCGCCCCACCGTGTGCCGCGCCCCGGCGGCGTTGATCAGGGTGATCTCGGTGTGGGTTTCGTCGGGGACAATAGAGGAGCGCGCCGGGAACCGGATCGTCAGCAAATCCTGCGCGATGCAGCGGTCCAGCACCGCCTGCGCCTCGGCTTCGGCCCCCCGCCCCTCATAGGTGCCGTCGGGGAGGGGGGGCTGGCGCACCCGCGTGACGGTGCATCCTCCATCCCCCCTCAGCACGACATTGCAGCCGCCCCACAGCCCGTGCAGATCGGCTAACTCCAGCCGTGCCCCGGCCCACTCAGCCGGATCGCCCAGGAAGCGGGCGCTGTCGTTCTCCGGCATATCTGTGCCTGAGCCTCTTAGTAAGTCTCCGACGATCCCTCAGTTTTACTGAGGGGCGCAGCCGCCGTTTCGTTTGCAGGTGCGGCAGCCATGTCGGGTTCCGGCGTTGGGGCAGGCGCAGCAGCGTCGATTTCCGGTGGCGCAGCAGCAGCGTCGGTTTCCGGTGCCGCAGCAGTGGCGGCAGTGGTCTCCGGACTGGCCGCCGCCCCCTCATCGAGCGTAACCGCGGGACCGGCGACGGTCAGTACATAGGTATCCGTGGGCAGATAACGGGTGGCGGCGCGATTGACATCCTCTTTGGTGATGCCCCGGATGATGTCCGGGTAGCGCTGGATGTAGTCGAAGCCGAGTTTGTAGAACTCGATATCAAACAGGGTCCCGGCGATGCCGCCGTTGGTTTCCAGTTGCAGAGGCAAGATGCCGGTCAGGAAGGCCACCCCGTTGGTCAACTCCTCGTCGGTCACCCCTTCGTCGCGGATGCGGGCGATCTCGGTCAGGATACCCTCGATGGCGCGCCCGACATTGCTGGGGTTGACCCCCGCCCGCACGGCCCAGGCCCCCGGCCCGCGCCCGGCGTCGAAGCTGCTGTAGACGTAGTAGGCCAGCCCCTTATCTTCGCGCACATTCTTGCCCAGCCGCCCGAAAAGGCCGATCCGCCCCAGCAAGAGGTTCATCATCAGCAGGCTGTAGTAATCGGGGTTGTCGCGGCGGATGCCCGGCACCCCCAGGACAATATCGTTCTGCGTCTTGCCCGCCAGCGTCTTGATCATGCGCTGCGATGTGGTCAGCGGGGGCATGTCGGGCACGGTGAAGGTCGGGCGGGGGCCTTCGGCCTTCCAGTCGCCAAAGGCGCGTTCGACCAGCGCCAGCGCCGGGCCGGGTTCGATATCCCCGACGATGACGATCACGCCCACATCGGGGCGCACCTGGGCGCGGTAGAAGGCGACCATATCCTTGCGGGTCAGGCGCGGCACCGTCTCCAGCGTGCCGCTGACCCGGCGATGGTAGGGATGGTCGGCAGGGTAGAGGTATTCGCGGAAGGCGCGTTCGGCCACCGAGCGGGTGTCGTCCTCGTCCTCTTTCAGCCCGGCCAGGGTGAGGGTCCGCAGCCGCTCGATCTCTTCCAGCGGGAAGGCGGGTTGGCGGGCGATCTCGCTGATCACATCCAGCAGCCACTCGGCATCTTCGGCCAGGGCCCGCCCGCCGACGCTCAACGTGTGCTGTCCGGCGTCGGTGCCCACCGAAATGCCGCGCTCCTCGGTCTCGGTGTTCAGCCGTTCGAACGTCTTTTTCAGCGTGCCCCGGCGCATCATGCGGGCGGTGAAGCTCGCCAGCCCGTTCAGTTCCGGCGGCTCGAACACGGCCCCGGCCTCGCAGCTCAGGGTGATATTCACAATCGGCACGGCATGGTTCGGGTAGACAATGACGATCAGGCCATTGTCCAGCACCACGCGGGTGACGGTCTCCGGGCTGATACCCCGGCTCACGCGAGGGGCGGCGGGGGCGGTCTCTACAGCTTGGGTTTCGCTCATGGGGTGGGTAACTCCAGCGGGTAAGGGTGGCTCAATAGTTCAGGTACGCGGGCAGCCGGTCGTTCCAGGCCCGCATTTCGGCTTCGGGTAGGAAGGTGGCGCGTTGCAGGCTGTCGCTGGGGATGATAGCATTATAATAATGGATCTTGCGGTTTAGCTCGGCCAGCATCGTGGCGTGGTGCTCGGTGGCGCGGCGGTGCATTGCCTTCATCGCCGCCACTTCTTCGCGCAGGCGGCGCAGTGCGCCCGGATGGCTGACGGCTCGTGCCAGCCGGGCTTGCAGGGTGGCAAAGTGGTTGTCGCCGTACTCGCGCCAGGCGATGACCCCGGCGGCAATCTCGTTCGCCAGCGCCACCCAGTCGGGCACCACCCCGGCGTTCTCCAGCACCTTGAACGCCAGCCGCCACTCTTCGGGTATATAGGGGTTTTCTTCGACACGAAGGGGCTTCCCGGCTCCCGGCAGATTGTCGAATTCGCCCTCGCTGATCGCGTCTTGAATCCGCCGCTCGGCTATGGCGCGAAAGCGGTCTTCGCGTTCGTTCAGGTTATCGTCCATAGATCTTTATTATACCATATTGGGCGGGGTAGGTTCACCCCTGGCCCCTTGCGCCCCCGCCCCCGATCCGTGCATAATGGGCCGGGACTGTGTGAGCACGACGCGCCCCCCGGCACGGCGCGATTTTGGCGGTAAAGGAGCTTTGTGTTGAAAATATTAGTGACCGGTGGAGCTGGCTTTATCGGCTCGCATGTGGTGGATACCTATATAGAGGCGGGGCACGATGTGATCGCGGTGGACAATCTGTGGGCGCACGGTGGGGGGAAAGCGGCGAACGTCAACCCGGCGGCGCGCTTCGTCCATCAGGATATCCGCGACCCGGCTTTTGCCGACCTGATCCGCACGGAACGGCCCGAAGTCATCTCCCACCATGCGGCGCAGGCCAGCGTGAAGATCTCCACCGACGATCCGGCGCTGGACGCGCAGGTGAACATCCTGGGGCTGATCAATCTGCTGGAAGCGGCCATCACGGCGGGCACCCGCAAGGTGATCTTTGCCTCGTCGGGCGCGACCTATGGCACCGTCGAGCAGTTGCCGATCACCGAACAGACCCCGCAGCGGCCCGAGTCGCCCTACGGCATCACCAAATATGCCAGCGAGTTCTATCTGCGCTATGCCCAGAAGGAACGCGGGTTGGACTTCACCGCCTTCCGCTATGGTAACGTCTATGGCCCGCGCCAGGACCCGCACGGCGAGGCCGGGGTGGTGGCGATCTTCACCGAACGGGTGCTCCATCACCAGCCCTGCCTCATTCAATGGACCGGCGAGCAAGCCAAGGACTATGTCTTCGTGGGCGACGTGGCGCGGGCCAACCTCCTCGCACTGGACAAGGGCGGGGGCGAGTGCCTCTGCATCGCCAACGGCGCGCCCACTTCGGTCAACCGCCTGTTCGAACTGATCTGCCAGAACGTGGGTCACACCGTGCCGACCAGCGCGGCCCCCCGGCGGGCGGGCGATGTGTTTCGCTCCTACTTCGACATCAGCTATGCCCAGGCGGTCCTCGGCTGGGCACCCACGCGGACCATCGAACAGGGTATCGCTGAAACGGTCGCCTGGTTCGCTGCCCGGCACGGGGCGCAGACGGCGTGATGCGTGATGCGTGATGCGTGATGCGTGACGAGGGATCAGGGATCAGGGATCAGGGATCGGGGATCG
>JBBSAN010000258.1:0-8545 GCA_038252265.1 Chloroflexia bacterium | reverse complement strand
TATAGCAAGCCCGGTGCCCAGGAAAAAGGGCTGCCGCCTGGCGCATACCAGGGGCAGCCCTTGTCCGCACGCGCCGGACCCGTCAGCCCAGGCGACCCTGCCGCCACTGCCAGGCCATGCTCACCAGCACCGCCAGGGCGACCAGCGGGATCAGGGCGAGCACACCCAGGCTGATCGGGGTCGCCCGGCCCGCGTCCAGCGCTTTGAGCACGAACGCGCTGTGGATGAGGATGTGCCCCAGCACCGAGAGGGCGAAGACGGCCACGCCCCACTTGCGCCGCAGCCCATACCCCACCGCGCCGATCAGCGAGGCCAACCCGGTGAGCAGGTTGGGCACCGCCCAGGTCGCGTCCACCTCGCGGGCGTCCGGGGCGAACCCTTGCCAGGCCGAGAACACCGCGACCGCCCCCAGGCCCAGCGCCGCCAGCACCCCCAGCACGAGGATTGGTGAGCGCGCCGCCCGCGCCGAGGCTGATTGTGTCATCATCCCACGCTCCTCTAATTAATATCGGCACTCGATATATCCGCTACCGATATATTAGAGCAAACGCCCGGCGCTGTCAAGCGAGCAGCGAGCAGCGAGCAGTGAGCAGCGAGTGGCGAGTGGTGAGTGGTACGTCACTCAACGAGGCGGAGAACGGTTGCCACGAGCTGGTCCAGGGGCGCAGTGGTGTCGATCTCGTGCCCGGCGGCGGCGCGCAGCAGGGGTTCGACAAGCTGCTTGAGGCTCAGGATGCGGGCGAGTTCCTCGGGCTGCTTGCCATAGAGGTTGTTGGTCCGGGTGGACAGGCGTTCTGCGAGAACCGGCGCGGGCGCGCTCAGTAAGATGATGTGGTCGAACTGGGGATAAAACTTCCCGCTGTTCGTCGGGCAGCCGCTGACGAACAACAGGTTGGCATCCTCGGTGGCTAAGAGGGCCTGGATGCGGTCCTCGCGCCAGACCCAATCCCGCCCCGGTGCCACCGGGCCACCGAATTCGTCGGCATCGCCGGACACCTCCACCCATTCGCACCATTCAGGCGTGTCGGCATCCACCGCCTTGTAACCCCGCGCCGCCAGCGCGCCGATCAGCGTAGACTGGCCGCTGCCCGATATCCCCGTCAGCAGCACTTTCTTCACGCTAGCCCCCAATCAGTCCCCAACAAGCCAGGCTCATCCATATTTCCACAGAATCACCCGACCTTTCCCCAAGGTTATCCACAGGTTACCCACAAAATGGGGATATGTTGTCCATCTGGCCGCGCCTTCACCTTCTATGATCCGCCTAAATACTTCGCAATACTAAGCACGAATTTAGACGATTCCGAAAGTAAAGGATTATCTGATACAACCTCTTCAATCACACTTTGGATCCATTCTCTTTTATCTGCTGGTCCATCCCTCCACCAACTTTCTAATTCCCCTTGTGGGACTAGGAATAAGCCTGTATTTTGACAATGAAGCAATAACTCCCTACATTTCTGGCGAGCTCCTCCGTTAAGTTTATCAATTCCATACCTTTTAGCCTCGTTCCAATCCTTAGAATTATCGAGTAAATCGGTAATTGCTCGTCGATCTGTTGAATTGATAATTTTTTGCTCCTCAATTTTATTGAACACACTACGAGCCGTAGCTAAGAAATCCTCAAGAGATTTACGTGGCAGATTATTAAGCGCGGACGTAGTGGTATTATACAAAACCTCTACTTCGCTAAAACTCCCGCCAAGCGAGGAAAGCACTTTCTCGAAATCGGTTTTATCGCGGAGTAGATCAAAGTCAGCGATAACAGCAACTGGTACATTCAATTTTCTGTAGGCACGAGCTAGCGTAGCTAACTCCCCTTTACCACCGCCACTTACGAAGTATAAATTCGTAGGACCATCAAGCTGACCGTCAGCCTCTAGTTGTTGTAGCAGAGCTTCGTAAAACCTGACATCGGCATCTGCTTCACAAACAATCACACCACTATAGAAGATACCATTAATCGCCGCAGCAGACTTTAACAAAGGCTTCGACCATAGTTCTTTAAGCTGATCACTGCTAAGTAAAGAAGCATGATTCAAACGCCCTTCCCTAGTCAACCGACATACAGCTACCTTTTTAGACTTAGACAAAGCGCCACGGACAACAGCACTACTATGAGTAGCTACAATCACTTGACGCTGAAGAGCTTCCGCGCTCTCAGCAAGAATTCCTGCTAACCTTTCCGCGTGGCTAGGATGTAGGAATGCTTCCGGCTCGTCAATCAACAAAACAGGCTGCGCTCCACATTTTGCAGCTAATAGAATTCCAATAAAGCTGCGAATTCCATCACCCTCATCTTCTAAACGTGGCAACAATCTTAATTCTTTAAGATACTCACTTGATACTCGATCTCGGTCTCTTGTTCTTGTTGGTTCATCACCCAAGTGAAAACCTACTGAGTCTCCAAGGCTCCAATTTATTATCAGACCTTTACCAAAAACCCGTCGGACCTCCTCAGAAATCCTTATTGCGAGAGCCTCATCCTCTTGAAGGACATGAATATAATTATCCAATTGATTGATGTATCTTTTAGGTTTTGCCGCATCGCCTAACTGAACACGTCCATGTGTGCCAATCCAGTGGCAAAGAAATTCGATGCTAACTATATTACCCTGACCACTTCGATAGATTGGAGCTGATCCTGATATGCGTTCCCAAGTCGGCACAAGGGTATCTTTGTGAATACTTGCTCCTTTGGTAACATAAATCTTATCGTTTTCAGTCTCAACAGTAGGATAGTGACTATCGAGCCAGTCTCGGAACTCTTCCGCACTCCCCCTACAGTAGGGTTCCACATTTTGAACAACTCGAGCAGGAGGAGGTGAGCCGCTCAGAATATGATGAATCTCAGCTAACGCAGTAGTCTTACCACTATTATTTGGACCCACAATGATTAACATTGATGCTTGTTCAATAGGTACCATTTCGCCGCCGCTGAAGAGTACAGATTCAATGCCCCACTCAAACATAGATATCCCCATTTCACTGAACAACAAAATAGCTTATTTCTAGCTGAATTGCCGGGGCGGCCCTTACGAGCCGCCCCAGCGTCGCCAACGTGGATTAAGCTTGTATAAACGGCTCTAGCACTCGCTGTAGCCACAGGGGCACTTCTTGCAGCCTTCGACGTGCATCAGCGTGGTGTTGCCGCATTCGGGGCACAGGTCGCCCTGGGGCTTGCTGACCGGGACGGCCTTGCGCGGGGTGAGGATGGGCGGGGCGCTGGCCGCGACGGGGGCCGGGGCGGCGTGCCCGTTGCCGTTCTCGTCCGGGAAGTAGTGGCGCTGGAGCATCTTGGCGATGCCGTCGGGCAGGCTGGTCACGCGGTTGGGGCCGAAGCCGACCGAGCGGCTGCCGCCGATGCCTTTCAGTTGGTCAATGATGATCTCGACCGGGATGCCCGAGCGCAGCGCCACCGAGACCATCCGCCCGATGCCCTCGGCCAGCGCGGTCAGGTCCGACCCCGCCTTGCCCAGCACCAGGTAGGCCTCATAGGGCTTGCCGTCCAGCTCCGTCACCCACAGGCGCACGGTGCCCTGCGGCGTGCTGATCCGGCCCATCCAGCCGGTCATGTCGCCGGGGGGCAACGGGCGCGGCAGGATCTCGCCGGGGGCTTGGGCGCTCACCGGCGGCTGGGCGTCCGCCTCCAGCACATCGTCCTCGATTTCACGCGTCGAAAGCGCGTCGGGGTGCCCGTGGCCTTTGCCGTGGCCGTTGCCGTTCGGCACCGCGCCCTCGCTCGCCAGCGGCACCGTGCCCGGCACCACAGCGGCGGTGGCCGACGGCTTGGCGACGGTGGACATCGGCTGCTCGGCCCGGCTGCCGTCGCGGTAGATGGTCACGCCCTTGCAGCCCATCTGGTAGGCGAACTCGTAGACGGCGCGGACCTCGTCCTCGGTCGCTTCGGGCGGGAAGTTAACCGTCTTGCTCACCGCGTTGTCGGTGTAGCGCTGGAACGCCGCCTGCATCCGCACATGCCACTCCGGGGTCACGTCGCGGGCGGTGACGAACACGCGCTGCACCCACTCCGGCACACCCTCGATCCCGGCCAGGGTGCCCCGCGCCGCGATCTCTTCCATCACGTCGGCGCTATAGAAGTCCTCGGCCTTCGCCACCGCCTCGAAGATCGGGTTGACCTCCATCATCCGGTCCTTGTCCATAATCTGGCGCATGAAGGCCAGCGAGAACAACGGCTCGATCCCGCCCGACGCTTCAGCGATGATGCTGATCGTGCCGGTGGGGGCGATGGTCGTCACGGTAGCGTTGCGCTGCGGGCGCTCGCCCACGGCGTTCGGCCAGTGCTGCCCCTTCGGCCCGAAGATGCTCTCTTCCCAGTTGCCGAACGGCCCACGCTCCCCGGCCAGTGCCTCGCTGGCGTTCTTGGACTCGTCGTCAATGAACTGCATCAGCCGCTCGGCCAGTGCCGTCGCTTCCTCGCTGTTGTACCCGATCCGCATCTGGTAGAGCAGGTCGGCCCAACCCATCAGCCCCACGCCGATCCGCCGGTTGTTGCGCGTGATCTCGTCAATCTCTTTGAGCGGATAGTGGTTCTGCTCGATCACGTCGTCCAGCAGCCGCACCGCGTAGTGGGTCAGCGTCCGCAATTCGTCCCAATCCACGTCCACCGCGCCGTCCACCGTGCGGGTGATCCGCCCCACGTTGATCGACCCCAGGTTGCAGGCTTCGTAAGGCAGCAAGGGCTGTTCGCCGCAGGGGTTGGTGCTTTCGACCTGGCCCAGTTGCGGGGTTGGGTTGGCGTTGCTGCCGTTGATCCGGTCGATAAAGACGATGCCCGGCTCGCCCGTGCGCCACGCGCTGCGGACGATCTTATCGAACAGGTAGCGCGCCCGCACCGTCTTCGCCACCACCCCGGTGCGCGGGTTGACCAAGTCGTGCTCCCCGTCGCGCTCGACCTCCTGCATGAACCGTTCGGTCAGGGCCACCGACACATTGAAGTTGGTCATCGCCGACAGATCGTTCTTCATATCGATGAACTCTTCAATGTCCGGGTGGTCAATGGCGAGGATCGCCATGTTGGCCCCTCTCCGTGTGCCGCCTTGCTTGATCGCACCCGTCGCCGCATCAAATACCTGCATGAAGCTGACCGGGCCGCTGGCCTTGCCCTTCGTCGTCATGACGATGTCATTCTTCGGGCGCAGGCGGCTGAAGGCGAACCCCGTGCCGCCGCCGGTCTGGTGGATCAGCGCCTGGTGGCGGATGGTGGCGAAAATCTCGCCCAGGTCGTCGCCCACCGGCAGCACGAAGCAGGCGCTCAACTGCTGCAAAGGTCGCCCGGCGTTCATCAGCGTGGGCGAGTTGGGCAGGAACTTCAGCGAGCGCATCATGGTATAGAAGCGCTCTTCCCACATCGCCACATCGCCGTCCCAGGTGGCCTCGGCCTCGGCCAGGTTCAGCGCCACCCGGTGGAACATCTCGTCCGGCGTCTCGATCACCCGGCCCGTCTCATCCTTGATCAGGTAGCGCCGTTCGAGGACGGTGACCGCGTTTTTGCTCAACGGGACCTGCACGGCGGGGTCCGTTTTCGCGCGTTTAGGTGTGGTGACCATAATGCGTCTCCTTTGGGGTAAAACTTAAATTGGGAGTATGGGTGGGATAATTACTGGGGGGGCTGCCTCTGCAAGAGGTTCTCGATAGCCCCGCCCATTTCGCGGAGGTCGGCGAAATTGAGATAGACCGAGGCGAAGCGGATGTAGGCGACTTCGTCCACATCCTTGAGCCGCTCCAACACCAGCTCACCCAGCCGGGCGGCGGGCACCTCGGTACTGCCCAGGTTGAACAGGGCCGTCTCCACGTCGTTGATAATCTGCTCGATGGTGACGGCGCTGACCGGGCGTTTGGCGCAGGCGATCTGGAGGCCGATGAGGAGCTTGCGGCGGTCGTACTCTTCGCGCCGCCCATCCTTCTTAACGATCATCAGGCTGACCGGCTGCACTCGCTCGTAGGTGGTGAAACGCTGCCCACAGGCGTTGCATCGCCGCCGCCGCCGGATGCCCTCGCCGTCGGGGAGATCCCGGGTATCAATGACCTGGGAGTCGTTCTTGTGGCAATAGGGGCACTTCATGGGCGCTGGCTACTCCTTTGGGGGGGTCTGGTCCTACATCTAGGGTTATGGTAGCCAACGACAACCATATCTAGGGGGATAATAGCACAAAAGGGGGTGATATGTCAATACTTTTGGCCCCGAATTCGGGGTCGAGGAAGGGGATCTGTGGATAAAAGGGTGGGGAGACCAGGGATCGTAGCACCGGAATGGCTGCCGACAATGTCAGGGGGTGCATGCGTTCCGGGCCAACCCGAAACGGCGCGGGGCACAAACAGAGGATGCACACCAGCGCAGGATTGACAGGAAAACCAGGACCTAGGCCGGTCGCCTATGAAGGGCGTCATGCTCGGCACAGGCGGCTTTCCCGCTCTGACGGATCCTGTCGGGTGTGCATCCGGTGAAGAGGATTGTAGCCGAATCGCCGGGAGCCATACAAGCCCTTTATCCACCGATGCTGTGGATAACTTCGGCAGGAAGGGCATCCGTGGAAAACGTTGTGGATAGTTGTTAATTTGGGGATAAGTGCCCCTGCCCGCCTAACGCACAGTGACCAGCAGAGTCGCGCGGGCGGCCATCGCCACGCGCAGCGCCAGCAATTGTCGCCGGGCGATCTCGCCGTGCGGGTTGATGGTGAGCGCCCGTTGCAGGCAGTAGCGCCGCTCCACGTCGCGGGTGACTTGCGCCGCCAGCCAGAGCCAATCCAGCTCCAGGTTCGAGTCGTCGTGCAGCATCTGGGCGAACAGGGCGGCGCGGGTGGCCTCGTCCAGGGGGATTTCCACCGGGGCGACGGCAGCGCGCCCGAACAGCCCCTGCCATCCCGCCACCAATCGTGCCCAACCCTGGGCCACGCCGATGCTCAGACCGCCTTGCTCTGCCTGCTGGATGCTCTTGATCATTGCCATTGTTGCTACTCCTTCGTACTTCTTACGGTCCCCGTCGCTATCGTCACTTGCGTGACTGGTTCCAGTGTACCAGGGGCCTATCGGCGCACTATCGGCAAACGGCGGCTTGGGGATCTGCGGTGAAGACAAAAGCGGGCGTAGGGTGTGAAATAGATCACACAAAGGGCACCGAGACGAATTTCGGTGCCCTTTGTGCTAGGTGATAAAGCGGCTGTTAATGCATCATTGCTGGCCTGCCTTGTATTGTTGCACCACTCGATTACCGTAACCCCGCTCAAAGAATGATCGGGTCAAGGTGGGAAGTTCAGCTACACGGGAATCCTTCTTTGCCTGCAAGAACTCCTCGAAGAACTCCTCGAACCCCGGCATCTTGTACTCGTTCTCCCTGAGTATTTGGATGTAGGCGGTGGCGGTTGTGCGCTTCTCCTTTGCCGCTCTGATGGTTACTGCAAACAACTGTGCGATGAATGCGGGTACGGCAACTAGGAGCAGCAGCGGGAAACAGCTATTGCGGGAAATAGCATTGAGGATGACCAAGCCAAAGAACCCGATGGCAATTATGGCGAGGGTTCCGAGGAACACCCCAAGCCAATTCGTGCTTGCGTGCTGGTCGGCTTCGGTATAAACAGCTTTGATCCCGCGATTAAAGGCAGTATTTGCCAGGTCGAAGTAGGTATTGTAGGCTTGCTGGAACGGCTCCTCGCTTGACACCCTGGTTAGGTCTGCTGACGCAGCAGCAACATCGCCAGTGCTTTGGTGCAGCGCGCCGCGCTTTTTATAGCTCTCCAGATCCTGGGGGTTCAAGTCAATGGCCCGCGAATAATCAGCAATCGCCTGAGTGGTGTTGTTGAGCTTGGTATGGGCATCGGCGCGGAGGCGGTAATAAGCCGCATTATTCGGATCAAGCCTGATGGCCCGCGACAAGTCATCAATGGCCTTCGTGGGATCGTCGCGTTGGAAATGAATGTCACCCCGCGCAGCGTAATTGGTCGCATCGCCAGGGTTGATACTCACCGCCCGGTTCAAGTTGTCAAGAGCCGCATCTAGATCGCCAATGTTCGCCAAGATCCGACCACGGCAGAAGTAGCCCTCAGCCTGGTTTGGCTCCATCTGAATGAATGTGGAGAGATCGTTTAACGCCGCGCTCAGGTTGTCCTGGTAAAAATAGGACATACCGCGATACAGAAAGGCACTAGAGGCAGCATTCGCCTGGTGAGCGGCCTGGGCAACATCAATCGAGAAAGTGAAGAGGGGAATTGCCTCATCATAGCGCTCTAAGCCCATCAGCGCCATCCCTTTGAAAGCGCCACCGAGCATCCGCGCTTCCGCATCATTCGAGCGAATCAGGCTATCCGATGGAGCAAGCGCTTTTTCACATTCGCCTTTTTCGAGGTACGCCTGGGCTGTTTGGATGTACCCTGCCAGTTCTTTATTCGTAACTACTCAGCCTATGGGAGCGTGCGCGTGCGATCCCTTTCTTCCGCCCTTCGGCGCGGGCGGCGCTTCCGCTTTCCGGTTGCCCCCGCCGATACCAACTTGCGTAACTGTCCGCCGCACCCTACCGGACTTGGCTGGT